>CAMWTK010000030.1 GCA_947177175.1 uncultured Treponema sp. | reverse complement strand
AGCCCATGGCTTTCGCCGCGTCCAGGCCTGTCGCCCGCAGCCCCTTGAAAGGTTTCGCCGCAAGGAAAAGCCGCCCGTCCTACGGGCGGCTTTTCTGCCGTTCCAGGGCCAGCCTAGCCTACACCACCGGCTTCATCGCCGTCATGTATGCCCGCAGGCGGCTTCCCACCAGTTCGATTGCGTGGTTGCGGATTTCGCTGTTGGTGCGCACGAGTTCGGCGTTGTTGCAGCAGTTCCCTGCGACTGGGGTGCCACCGATCACGTCGATGTGCAAACTGGGCATGAGTTCTTTTGCCATTATCGGCACTGCGGCATGGGCAAACAGGTAGCAGCCGTATTCCGCGGTGTCGGAGATGACGCGGTTCATCTCGTACAGGCGCTTGCGGTCGATGAGGTTTGCGATGAGCGGGACTTCATGGAGCGACTCGTAATAAGCACTTTCTTCTTTGATGCCCGCGTCTACCATCGTCTCAAAGGCGAGTTCACAGCCGGCTTTGACCATCGCTACCATGAGGATGCCTTTGTCGAAATATTCCTGCTCGCTGATTTCCTCTTTGCTCTCTTCGTTTTTCTCAAAATCAAGTTTGCCGGTTTCTTCGCGCCATGCAAGCAGGTCTTTGTCGCCGACTTTCCAGTCTTCCATCATTTTGGAGCTGAATGCGCCGCTGATGATGTCGTCCATGTGCTTTTTGTAGAGCGGCGCAAGCAAAGTCTTGATTTTCTTTGAGAGTTCGTTCGCCTTGATTTTTGCGGGGTTTGAGAGTCGGTCCATCATGTTGGTGATGCCGCCCCACTTGAGCGCTTCGCAGATGACGTTCCAGCCGTGCATCAGGAATTTTGTGGCGTATTCAGGGGCGATGCCTTCTGAGACCATTTTGTCATAACAGACAATCGTGCCTGCCTGAAGCATGCCGCAGAGGATAGTCTGCTCGCCCATCAAATCGGACTTTACTTCGGCGACGAATGATGATTCGAGCACACCGGCTTTTGCCCCGCCCATGCCGACCGCAAGGGCTTTTGCGTATGCCCAGCCTTTTCCTTCGGGGTCGTTGACGGGATGCACGGCGATGAGATCGGGGACGCCGAAGCCGCGCTGGAATTCGTGCCAGACTTCCGTGCCCGGTCCTTTGGGGGCGCACATGACGACGGTGATGTCGGGGCGAATCTGCATGCCTTCTTCGACGATGTTGAAGCCGTGGCTGTACCAGAGCGCGCTGCCTTTTTTCATGTGCTTCATGATTTCGGTGATGACCGCTGAATGCTGTTTGTCGGGCGTGAGGTTTCCAACGAGGTCGGCGGCGGGGATGAGTTCCTCATACGTGCCGACTTTGAAGCCGTTTTCGGTGGCGTTTTTCCATGACTGGCGTTTTTCGGTGATTGCCGCCGCGCGCAATGCGTAGCTCACGTCCAGCCCGGAATCGCGCAGGCACAAACCTTGGTTCAAGCCCTGCGCGCCGCAGCCGACGATAACGATTTTTTTGCCTTTGAGCGCGTTCACGCCGTCAGCGAATTCTTCTTTTGCCATTGAGCGGCAGTGGCCGAGCTGCAAGCGAGCCTCGCGCCACGGAATCGAATTGAAATAATTGTTTCCCATTGGGGTCTCCTAAAATAGTGTCTTTAATTATAGCAGTGCGACGCGCTTGCGTAAAGGGGCAAGCCGTCCGCGCGGCAGCAATGCGTTCTTTGAAGCCGAAAAAATCTTCCGAAAGACGCTTGACAATGCCTGTTTGTTAGTGTATGATAACTTTGATTAGAAATGGATAATCGATTTTATCGTTATTCATGGCGAAAAAGGAGGCTGTCGTGCCGTTGCTTTTTGCGAAGCTTGGTGAGGAAGTCAAAATCAGCAGCATAACCGGGAACTGTCAGGTCAAACAGCATCTGAATGAGCTGGGCTTTACGGTTGGCTCGGCGATTACGGTCGTCCAGAAAGTGAGGCCGACGGGGTTAATCGTGAAAGTCAGGGATGCCCGGATTGCCATTGACAGCGGCATGGCATCGAAAATTCTTATTTAAACAAAACGTGCTGCCGCATGATTCTCCCCGTGCGCCTTTGGTTTTTCAGAGGCGGGGAGCGTCATGCCACGGCAGGAAAGTTGCAGGAATGATAGACAGGAGGACAGATGGCAACGCTCAAGGATTCGCCGATCGGGCAGACGGTGAAAGTGAAGAGGCTGAAATGCGAGGGCGCGCTGAAACGGCGGCTCATGGACATGGGATTTACGGCGGGGTGCAGCGTGTTCGTCCGCAAGGTTGCCCCGCTCGGCGACCCGGTTGAAGTGACGATTCGCGGCTACGAGCTGAGCGTCAGGAAGCAGGACGCAGAATATATTGAGGTGGAGTAATATGGCAGAAATACGAATTGCGCTTGCCGGAAATCCGAACTGCGGCAAGACGACGATGTTCAACAACCTTACCGGGGCGCGGCAGTACGTCGGCAACTGGCCGGGAGTTACCGTTGAGAAAAAAGAAGGCCGCATGAAAGGGCAGGACGACGTGACCGTCACGGACTTGCCGGGCATTTATTCGCTTTCGCCGTACACGTCCGAAGAGGTCGTTTCGCGCGATTATCTTATTGAAGAGAACCCGGACGCAATCCTTGATTTGGTGGACGCGACGAACATCGAGCGGAATCTGTACCTGACGACGCAGCTGCTGGAACTGGGAAAGCCGACGGTCATCGCGCTGAACATGATTGACGCGCTGAAAAAGTCGGGCGACACGGTTGACAGCAAAAAACTTGCGGCGGAGCTTGGCTGCCCCGTCATTGAGACGAGTGCGCTGAAGGGCAGCGGCGTAAAAGAAGCCGCGCAGGCCGCGCGGAAAGCCGCTGAGGACGGAACGCCCTTTATACCGCCGGCCGTGTTCTCAAAGGAAGCCGAAGCCGTCATTGCGAAGGCGCAGGAACTTGTCCCGGAGTCGGTGCGGGCGGAGCTGCGGCGGTGGTACGCGATAAAAATCCTTGAGCGCGATTCCGTCGTGCTTGCCAAACTGCATTTTTCTGAGGCGGACGCGCAGAAAGCCGAAGCCCTTTCGCAGGAGCTGGAGAAGGCAAAGGGCGACGATGCCGAATCGGTCATCACGAACGAGCGCTACGAGTACATTCAGGGAATCGTCAGCCGCTGCGTGCGCAAGTCGGGGAAGAAGGCAACGCTGTCGGACAAAATCGACACGATTGTGACCAGCCGCCACCTGGGCATCCCGATTTTTCTTCTCGTGATGTGGGCGGTCTATTACATTGCGGTCACGTCGCTCGGCACGGTGCTGACCGACTGGGCGAACGACGGGCTGTTCGGCGACGGCTGGAATCTGTTCGGCATTGAGAGGCTTGCCATTCCCGGCATCGCCTCGTCCGTGGAAAGCGCGCTCGAAGCCTGGGGCGCGAACGAAGTGCTGATCGACTGCATCGTGAACGGCGTGATCGGCGGCGTGGGCGCGGTGCTCGGCTTTGTGCCGCAAATGGCGATTCTGTTTTTCCTGCTTTCGCTCATCGAAGACTGCGGCTACATGGTCCGCATCGCGTTCATCATGGATCGCCTGTTCCGAAAATTCGGGCTGTCGGGAAAATCGTTCATTCCGCTGTTGGTCGGGTCGGGGTGCGGCGTGCCGGGCATTATGGCGAGCCGCACGATTGAGAACGAAAACGACCGCCGCCTCACGATTTTCACGACGACCTGGGTGCCCTGCGGCGCAAAGCTTCCCGTCATCGCGCTGATGGCGGGCGTTATCGGCGCAAAGGTGACCGGCTGGAGCGGCGGCTCGCTGACGCTGCTCATGTACGTGATCGGCATTGCGTCCGTCGTCGTGGCGGCAGTCATGCTGAAAAAGACAAAGCCGTTCCACGGAAAAGCCGCCCCGTTCGTCATGGAGCTGCCGCAGTACCATATCCCGCAGCTCAGGACCGTCCTGCTGCATACCTGGGAACGCCTGCGCGGCTTCATCGTAAAGGCGGGCACGATCCTGTTCGTCGCCTGCTTGGTGATATGGTTTCTTTCGTCCTACGGCTTTGCGTCCGCACGGGAGGCGGTCATTGAGGACGGCGTGGTGGTCGAGGAGGCTTCGGACGGCGGGTTCGGGCTTGTTGAGGCGGACGAGTCGCTGCTCGCGGCGGTGGGAAACGGCATCCGCTTTGTCTTCAAGCCGCTCGGCTTTGGGGAAAAGGACGGCGGCTGGCAGTGCGCGGCGGCGACGATTTCCGGGTTCAGCGCGAAAGAGGCGATCGTCTCGACCATGGGCGTGCTTGCCGGGGTGGACGAGGACGACGCGGAGGACGATGCGCTCGTGGCGGACGCGGTGGGCGACTGGTTTCCCACGGCGATTGCCGCCTTTGCGTTCCTGCTCTTCAACTTGCTTGACAGCCCGTGCCTTGCCGCCATTGCGACCATGGCGAACGAGCTGAAAAGCCGCAAGTGGTTCTGGTTTGCCATCGTGTTCCAGAACGTGTTCGCGTACGTCGTCACGCTGATCGTGTACCGCCTCGGCATGCTGTTCGGCGCGGCGCACCAGTTCACGGCGGGCACGGTGGTCGCGTTCGTGCTTGCCGCCGTCATGCTGTTCGCGCTGTTCCGCCCCGACCCGTACCGCACGGAGCGCGCGTAACCGTGGGAGGCGCGGCAAGTTCTGCTTCCATGGGCATCGTGGTGGCCGTCATTGCGGTCGCCTACGTGCTGTATGCCGTGGCGGTCACGGTTGCCGGAAAACTGCGGAAGCGGAACGACAAATCTTGGGGCGAAAATCCTTATGACAAGGAATGCTGAAAATCGCTCCGGGCGGCTTTCCTTACGGTAAGGAATGGTGAAAATCGTCCGGGCAGCGTTCCGCATGGCGCGGAAATGCAAACATCGTTCCGGGCAGTGTTCCGCACGGTGCGGAATGGTGCAATCGTCCCGGCGAGTTTTCCGCATGGTGCGGAAAACTGAAATCGTCGTGGTGAAGTCTCCGCATTTTGCGGAGCGGTGAAATCATTTGTGGCGTTCCGCATGGTGCGGAAAGGAGGCATGATAAAAGCTCCGCACAAATGGCGCGGGCTTTTATCATGGCAAGTTTCCATTGGAAACTTGCCTATTTAATGCACATTCTCACTGCGTTGCGAATGTGCGTAAAAAGTCAGTCGAAAGTTGAAACTTTCTCCTTGACTTTTTAGAGGAGGGCTTATGCTGGGGAATATCATTGCGTGCGCGGTGCTTGCCGCGTGGCTGGTGGCGGCGGTGGCGTTCCTGCTGCGCAAGCGGCGGGCGGCGAAGAAATCGGGTCGTCCTGCCTGCGCGGGGTGTTCCGGCTCGTGCGGGTGCTGCGGCGAGCGGTAGCCGCGTTTGTTGCATTTGTCGCGGCAAAGAAGTATAATGCCTGCGATATGATTGTGATGAAATTTGGCGGCAGCTCGGTCGCGAATGCGGAGCGCATACGGCACGTGGCGGAAATTATTCAGGCGTACCGGGACGAGCGGCCGGTCGTCGTCCTGAGCGCGATGGGCGATACGACGGATCATCTGCTTGAGGCGGCGGAGACGGCGGTTCGGGGAACGGTCAGCACAGAGCGCGTGGAGCAGCTGCACCGCAGCACGGCGCAGGAGCTGGGCATTGACGTTCCCGAACTTGAGGATTTGCTGGGCGAACTGCACACGCTGCTGACGGGAATCAGCATGCTGCGCGAACTGACGAAGCGCACCCGCGACTATTTGGTCTCGTTCGGCGAGCGGCTTTCCGTGCGGATTATGGCGGCTTACCTGCAAACATGCGGAACGCCCGCCTGCGCCTATGATTCCTGGGACATCGGCTTTGTGAGCGACTCGAATTTTATGGCGGCGGAACTGCTGGACGACGTGTGGGAAGCCGTTCCGCGTCATTTGGGCGGTTATGCGCGCGGCGAGGACGAGGCGATTCCCGTCGTCACCGGCTTTATTGCAAAGGACAAGCATGGCACGATTACGACGCTCGGCAGGGGCGGCAGCGACCTGAGCGCGACGATGATTGGCGCGGCGATGCATGCCAAAGAAATCCAGACTTGGAAAGACGTTGACGGCATTATGACGACCGACCCGCGCGTCGTGCCGGACGCGAAGCCAGTTGAGGAAGTGACGTATGAAGAGGCGCAGGAACTCGCGCTGTTCGGCAGCCAGGTGCTGCATCCGCGCAGCATGATTCCCTGCCGCAAGACGGGTACGCCTGTCCGTGTCAAGAACAGTTACAACCGCATGAGCCGCGGCACGGTGATCGTGGAGCAGCATTCGTCCGCGCGCCCGCTGGTGACGGCGATTACGAGCGTGAAGCACGTGACGCTCATCGACATTCAGTCTAGCCGGATGCTCGGCGCGGCGGGATTCCTTGCCCACATTTTCAATCAGTTCTTAAAGTGGAATGTCAGCATTGACGTGATCGCGACATCGGAAGTGTCGGTGAGTCTGACGGTCAGCGGCAAGGCGGATCTCGGCGGGCTTACGGAAGACTTGGAGCGCGTCGCCGACGTGAGCGTCAGGACGGGCAAGGCAATCGTCACCGTCATCTGCGACGCGTCGCGGTCAAGCACGATTCTGTCGCGCTCATTTGACGCGCTGGAGCGGGAAGGCATCAACGTGCAGATGATCAGCCAGGGCGCGAGCAAGGTGAACATCAGCGTGCTGGTCGATGACGCGCAGGCGGACCGGACGGTGGAAGCAATCCACGCCGCGCTGTTCGCATAAATTGGAAAAAGGCAGGCGGGGGAACGCATGAAAATCGCTTTGGTCGGATACGGAAAAATGGGCCGCATGATTAGGCAGGCGGCGGAAGAATGCGGGCATGAGGTCGTGGCGACGGTGGACGTGTTTGCGGAGGACGCGAGCGTGAAGGTCGCGCCTGGAGACGCGCAGGCAGTCGCGGACGCAGTGGCGGCAAGCGGCGCGGAAGGCGTCATCGAATTCACGCATCCGTCCGCGGTCATGGGGAACATCGCGGCGCTGCTGCCCCTGCGGCTTCCGCTCGTCGTCGGGACGACCGGCTGGAACGACCGGCGCGAGGAAGTGGCGCATCTTGCCCGCGAGTGCGGCGGCACGGTTATGACGAGCGCGAATTTTTCTATCGGCGTGAACATGTTTTATGCGATCGTGCGCGAGGCTGCCCGCGTGGCGGACCGGTTTGCCGAGTACGACGCAGCGGTCTGGGAAATGCACCACAACCAGAAAGCCGACAGCCCTTCGGGGACTGCGCTTGAGATTGCGCGGGTGCTGCTTTCCGCGTTCACGCGCAAGGACACGATTGTCACCGATGAATTCCATGAGCGACCGAAGCCGGACGAGCTGCACGTTGCGTCCGTGCGGTGCGGGAGCGTTCCCGGTACGCACACCGTTTTCTTTGACAGCGAGGCGGACACGATCGAACTGACGCACTGCGCCCGCAGCCGCAAGGGATTTGCCGCCGGTGCCGTCCATGCGCTTGAGAATCTCGCTGCTCTGCTCAAAAGCGGCGCGCTGCAGCCCGGCGGTCTGTACGGCATGTCCGACGTGTTCCCCGGCGTGTTCTAGCGTTAGGCTTGTGCGCGGGATTCCTGCGCGAAGCGTTTGTTCATGGACAGGAACATGCCGAGCGCGATGAAGATGGCGCAGAAGTCGGCGATGGGCTGCGCGAGGATTACGCCGTCGAGTTGGAAAATCGCGTTCAGGGTGTAAATCATCGGCAGGAAGATAAAGCCTTGTCGGCTTGCGGCGAGCACGAGCGCGGGAATCGCTTTGCCCATTGCCTGGAACGTGAAGTTGAAGACGAACATGATGCCGATGAACGGCCCGGAGCACATCAGCATGCGCAGCAGCTTGATGCCGGTCTCAATGACGGCCTGGTCGTTGATGAACACGTTGATGATCTGCCGCGAGCAGGCGAAATAGATGCCCGTGAGCGTGCAGCCCGCGATGACCACGCAGAGCATGGAGAATTTCATGACGGATTTCATGCGGGCAAAGTTGCGCGCGCCGTAGTTGTAGCCGATCAGCGGCTGGATGCCCATGGCGAATCCGAGCTGCACGAAGATGACGAGCATGTTCGCTTTCATGGCGATTCCCATGGCCGCGACGGGAATGTCGCCGTAGCTGACGAGTATCTTGTTGGTGACGATGTTGCTCAGGCTCATCAGAATGTTGACGAGCGAGGCGGGAAGCCCGATGGCAAGCACGCCCGTGAGGATGCCGCCGCGCACCGAGAAATGGCGCGGCTTGATTGAAAGCACGGAGTTTTTGGAGCAGACGTGCAGCAGGAACACGGCGATGGAGACGAGGTTGCCGATGACGGTCGCGATCGCCGCGCCCGCAACGCCCATGCCCAGCCCCGGAATGCCGTGGAACGAATCGAGGATAAAGATCGGGTCGAGGATGATGTTCGCGACGGTCCCGGACATCATGCCGGCCATGGAGCTTTTTGCCGCGCCTTCGCCGCGGATCAAGTTGGTGAACGCGCCCGCCACGACGATTGCCGGCCCGCCGCACGCGACCCAGGAAAGGTACTGGCGGGCGAACTCGAACGTGTTGCCGCTCGTGCCGACTGCCTGCAAGATCGGGCGCATGAACGTGAACATGAGGATCTGCCCGGCAATGCCGACGACGATTCCCCCGTAGAAGCAGAACGCGCTGATTTTCTTCACCTTGTCGTAGTGCTTTTCGCCGAGCGCGCGGCTCAGGAACGACGAGCCGCCTATGCCGAAGATGTTTCCGGCCGCCATGAAAAACAAGAACACGGGGGTCGCCACGCTGACCGCCGCCACTTGGTGCGGGTTGCCCGTCTGCCCGACGAAAAACGTGTCCACCATATTGTAAAAGACGGACACGATCATGCTGAGCACGGTGGGGACTGCCAGCGAGAACACGGCTTTTGGCACGGGCGCGTTTTCAAAAAGGTCGATATTCTTGATTTCCATAGCGTCTCATTATCATAAAGAATAAATATTGTGTCAAGGCAAGGTTTTTGGTACACTGGCCGTATGAAGCGAATGATTTCCGCCGTTTTTGTCATCGTCGCCGCGCTGATCGGGTGTTTTCTGCTTGTCCGCCGGGTTTTTGTGCGGGACACTTCCGTGCAGCGCGCGCGGGTCGTCACGCCGGTCGTGGACAGTGACGATGACGGCGCGGAGCGGCAGGCGGATGCGTATCTTGATTCGTACACCGAAATGTCGTTTATCACGCTCGCGCAGGACGAGACGCTGCTTTCCACGGTGACGATGGATATTGACGGGGACGGCTATGACGATCAGGTCAACGTGGTCAAGACGGCGGGCAGCCAGTTCATTACGCTGGTGGTCGCGCTGTACAATCCCCGGCTGTCAGTATACGAGCGCGCGGCAAACCTTGCGACGGTGGTGACGCAGGCGCGCACGTTTGCCTGCACAGGCATGGACGTTATCGGCAATCATCGCAGCGCGTTGGTGTACCAGGGAACGGCGACCAACGGGCATTCGGTGCTGCGCATGTATCTTGGCTCGCGGGACAAACGGGGCAATTTTGAGATTGCGCTCATCGGCGATTTTGACACGGACGGTACGGTGTTCGTGCAGCAGCTGGACCGGGACGAGACGTATGACCTTGCGTTGGCAAAAGGCGTGAGTTTTCCGGTGTGGGTGCACAGCTCGGAAATCGTCGAGGGCACGAATCGGATCGAGCAGATTCAGACCGAATACCGCTGGAACGAATCGGAGCAGAAATACACGCAGGCACAGCGGATTCGCGTCGCGAACAGCCCGGTTGCCACGGCGGAGCTGGCGAAGATTAAGGACGAAGCGTCGTTCGCGCAGTTTTTGGACGGCTTGTGGTACAAAGTCGAGAACACGTCGCGCGAGATTCGTTCTATTTTTTTTGACGCGACCACGCGCGAAATCATCTTTGACTACGATGACAGCGAGGAAGTGTACAAATGGATGAGCGGCAACGTGCGCCGCGGCGGCATGAGTTTTACCGCCACCAATGCGTCGATCGAAAATTTATCGCGCCGCTGCGACATTTCCTTGGTCAAATCTGATGAGATTCGCGTCCGTTTGCAGGACGACGTGCGCATGACGATTTCCGAATCGAATTTGTGGGACGGCAACTACAAAAAAATGACGACAAAAACGTTCGCTGCTCCGGCGGACAAAACGGACGCGCTGCTCAAAGAGCTTGCCGCCGCCCGCTGGAAAGCCGCCGACGGCACGGAAATCGCCTTTGCTGACGGCACGTACACGACAACGAACGGTTCCGTGCAGGACGCGGGCAGGTTCATGCGGCTGACTGTTTCGGGGCAGCCGGTGCTGCAATTCCGCTCGGAGACCCCGCGCCCGTTTTTTAAGGCGACGTATCTGTTCGACTATCAGAAAGCATCGGCGACGGAAACGGCGGGACGGCGCGCGCAGCCCCAGCAGACCGACGACAAAAACACGCTCGTGCTGCGCCCTGTGGTCGTCCGCCCCGACGGCTATTATCGGAGCGAGGACAAGCCGCTGGTGCTCACACGCATTGACGAATAGACGGCAAAAGCATAAAATAGGGCTATGACTGCTAACGAACTGCGTTCCAAATATATCGAATTTTTCAAGAGCAAGAATCACGCTGAAATCTCCGGGCAGAGCCTCATTCCCGAAAATGATCCGTCCGTGCTGTTCACGACGGCGGGAATGCATCCGCTCGTGCCGTATCTTTTGGGCGAGCCGCATCCGGCGGGAACGCGCCTCACCGACTACCAGAAATGCATCCGCACGGGCGACATCGACGAAGTGGGCGACCCAAGCCATTTGACGTGCTTTGAGATGCTCGGCAACTGGTCGCTCGGCGACTATTTCAAAAAGGAAGCGATCGCGTTCTCCTACGAATTTTTGACAAGCCCGCAATGGCTCGCGCTTGACCCGCGCAAACTTTCCGTGACCGTGTTCGAGGGCGACGAATCCGCTCCGCGCGATGACGAGGCGGCGGGCTACTGGAAGGACAACGGAATGAGCGAGGACAAAATCGCCTATCTGCCCGCGAGCGACAACTGGTGGGCGGCAGGTCCGACCGGTCCGTGCGGCCCGGACACCGAAATCTTCTATTGGGTGGGCGAGGGATTGCCGCCGCAGGGCAGCAACAAAAAGACCGACAGCGCGAATTGGATGGAAATCTGGAACAACGTTTTCATGCAGTTCAACCGCATCGACGAGCACACGCTGGTCAAGCTGCCCAAGCAGAACGTTGACACGGGCATGGGCTTGGAGCGCACGAATTGCATTTTGCAGGGAAAGACGAGCGTCTACCTGACCGAAGTGTTCCAGCCGATTATCGCGGAAATCGAATCGCTGGCGCACTATACGTATGGAAGCGATGCCGAAAAAGACAAGAGCGTCCGCATTATCGCCGACCACGCGCGCGCGTCGGTGTTCATTTTGGGCGACCAGCGGGGCGTTACGCCGTCAAACCTCGGCGCGGGCTACGTGCTGCGCCGCCTGATCCGGCGCGCCGTCCGCCACGGGCTGAAACTCGGCATTGAGGACGCATTCCTGGCGCGCGTCGCCGGGCCGGTCATCGAAAATTTCAAGGGCGCGTACCCTGAGCTGGAGCAGAACCGCGCGAAAATCACGGACGAACTGACGGCGGAAGAGAAAAAATTCCGCGAGACGCTCAAGAACGGCGAGGCGGAATTCCAGCGGCTTTTGCCGAATCTGCTGAAAAATCCCAAAAAGGAAATCAGCGGAAAAGTCGCGTTCCGGCTGTACGACACGTTCGGTTATCCCGTGGAGCTGACGCAGGAACTCGCCGCGGAGCACGGCTTTACGGTCGATTTGGAAGGCTTCAAGGAAGCGGAGGAAAAGCACAAGGCGGCGTCAAAATCGCTGGAGGCGGGCAAGGCGAAAGGCGGACTTGCCGAGCAGAGCGACACGACGACCAAATACCACACGGCGACCCATCTTTTGCAGCAGGCGTTGGTCAACGTGCTGGGCGACAAAGTTGCGCAGAAAGGCTCGAACATCAACAACGAGCGCATGCGCTTCGACTTCACGTTCGACCGTCCGATGACCGCCGAGGAAATCGAGCGCGTGGAAAAAATCGTCAACGAAAAGATACAGGAAGATTTGCCCGTCACGATGGAAATCATGCCGCTCGAGCAGGCGCAGGCGGCGGGAGCGCGCGCGTTGTTCGCCAATAAATACGGCGAGAGCGTCAAAGTCTACACGGTGGGCAAAGATCCCGCGCGCGACTGGTTCAGCAAGGAAGTCTGCGGCGGCCCGCACGTGCAGCACACGGCTCAGATCGGCGAATTCAAGATTACGAAAGAGCAGTCATCGTCGGCAGGCGTGCGCCGAATCCGCGCCGTGATTTCCGGCGGACTGCCGTTGGAAAAAGCGTGATTTGTCGTCAGTTTGTGTAACAAGAACGCATGCAAACTGTTTTAGGAAATGGAATGTCAGCGAAAAATACGAGGATAATAGCTATGAAACGAACAGTTCTTTGTCTGGGACTTTTCCTTGCCGCCGCCGTTGCGTTTGCGCAGAATGATTTGCAGCCGCTTGCCGTGGTAAAACTGAACAAATCGGAGACGATTACGCTCCGCAATTTGAAGACGCGCGTGGAAATGTACCAAAAGCAGAACGGTATTTCATCGTTTACGATTGATCAGAAGAAAGATATTCTTGCCGCAATCATCGACGAAAAGCTGGTGGTGCAGGCGGCGCAGAAAGCGGGAATGTCCATCACCGATTCGCAGGTGAATCAGTATTTTTTGCAGAGCGTGAGCCAGCAGGTCGGGCAGCCGGTGACCGAGGCGCAGTTTGCCGACATCGTAAAGTCGCAGACGGGAATGTCGCTGGACGATTTTATGAAACAGCAGGTAGGCATGAGCGTCGCCGACTACAAGGCGTTCTTGAAAAACCAGCTTTTGGCACAGCAGTACGTGCTCAGCCAAAAACAGAACGAAATCAAGAATGTCGCGCCGACGGACGAAGAAATTCGCTCGTTCTATGAGCTGAACAAAGCGTCGTTCGTGTGGAATGACATGATGAAACTCTTTTTGGTCATCGTGCCGAAAGACGAAAAGAACACCGCCGCGGCAAAGGCAAAGGCGGAGTCGCTGCTTGCGGACTTGAAGGCGAAAAAACTGACCTACGATGCCATCAAGTCGAACATGGCGAATGACAAGACGTATCAGGGCGGCGATTTGATTGTGAGCAAGACGGCTCAGCATGCACAGCAGCTCGGTATCAGCTACCAAGAATTGATTGAGCTGTTCGGGCGCGATGTCGGCTATATCTCAAATTTGAACGAAACGGCGGACAATTTTCAGTTTTATGCAGTCCGGCAAAAATACAGCGCAAAAATGCTCGGTTTGAGCGACGTTGTGCAGCCGGACACGACGATTACCGTGTACGATTACATCAAGCAGAATCTGACACAGCAGAAGCAGAGCCAGTTCTTGATTGCCGCCGTGCAGGACATCACGAAGGCTTTGGACACGCCGCAGAACGTTGACCGCAAAAAAACGGGCGACGCGCTCAACAAATTGCTCAACTGGTAGGCTATGTCACGGCGGAAAGGCAGGGTTCTTGCGTTCCAAGGACTGTATTCGTGGGATATTGGCGGCAATTCGTTGGACGACGTGCTTGAGTTGGCATGGGCGGAGAGCGACACGGGCGAGCCGGTTGACGCGGAGAGCGGTACGTTTGCGCGGATGCTCATTGCGGGCGTGGCTGAGCATCAGGCGGACATTGACGCGCGGATTGCCGGGCATTTGAGCGGCTGGGAATTTGACCGCGTGAACAAAGTGTCGCTTGCCATTTTGCGGATGAGCGTCTACGCGCTTTTGTATCAGCGCGATGTGCCCGCTTCGATTGTGATTGACGAGGCGGTCAGCATCGCAAAAGATTACGGGCAGGACGATTCGTATAAGTTTATCAACGCGGTGCTTGACAATATCAGAAAGACCGTCGAAAATTAACGTATGATACGCAAGGCAACGAAAAAGTGGCTCGCAATTGCGCTCGCGCTGTGTTTGGCGGGCGTTTTTCTTGTTTCGTGCGCAAAATCCGATGGACAGCCGTTTCTCGCGCAGCTTGACAGCGTGGATGCGTTTATCCGGCAGGGGCAGACAGCGGACGCGATGCGTCTGCTCAAGCAGGCCGAAAAAAATGCGTTCAGTGCGTTTGCGCGGCTCGGCATTTACCGCCGTTACCTGACGCTGGGTGAGCGTCGCCTTGCCGAAACGGTGCTGCGGAACGGGCTTGCCGCCCTGCGCGACAATGCGGAGCTTACGGCGGTATACACGCAGTTTTTGCTCCGTGAAAATCGTCTGGACGAAGCAGTGGCGCAGAGCCGCATTCTTGCCGAAACGCGCTATGGTTCGCTTTATGCCGAGGCGACGCTCAAAAAGGCGGACGCGCTGCTGAAGCATGGCGGCTGGTATGCGCCGGAACTCGCTTCGGTGTATTATGATGCCTATATCGGCACGAAAAATACGCGCTGGCTGATGAACAGTGCGTTGGTGAGTCTGCTGCAAGGCGATTATCATCGTGCGGCGTTGTTGCAGCCCGATCAGCCGCGCTCGATGGCGGAGCAGCTTTTTTGGTCGTATGTGCAGTACGATGCCGGGTACTACGACCGCTGTCTGGACAATTTGAGCAGGGTGCGCAGCGAAGTCTTGCTTCCGACCGCCGCAGAGCTGGCGAGCGATGCTTATATGATGCTTGACGACCGGGACGGCGCGGAGCGTTCGCGGCAGGTGGTGCTCCGCTACAAGGGCGAGCATTCGGCAGAAATTCCCCCGTCCGTCAAGGTGAATTCTGCGCTGTGGGAGCAGGCGCAGGGGCAGTATCAGCAGGCATACGATTTGATTTTTGACGTGGTGACGAATGCGCGTCTGTATGTGCCGGGCTTGATTACCTACGGTCGTTTTGCCTACGAAAGTTCGTTGCCGCCGGTGATGACCGATTTGGAGAAATCGCTCCGAATGACGCCGCTCCGTACGCATGCCTTGCAGGCGTATGACGACCGCCCCAAAATTCTGATGAGCGACGCGCTGTATCGTATGGAGACGGCATTAGCCGAGCAGCAGGAGACGACGGGCGAACAGGACGAGGACTTGCTCGTGGCGTATCTGCTGCTGTCCGAAAAAAACAATCCCGGCTTGACTCCGACGGCAAATATTGCGTTTGTATGGAAAGCATTGGAAGAAAATGAGCGCGGGCGCAGTCTATATCCGCCAAAGTTGGTGCAGCTCGCCGTCCACGAATTGCTGTCAAACGGACAGGTCGAGGACGCGCGGCGACTGTTTACCAATTATGTGGCGGCGCGTTATCGTCTAGAGGACGGCGAGGTTGCTGCCCCGGAACAGCGGACCGACGTGTTTGGCGGCGAGCGGGCAGTTTCGCAGGCTGTGATTCCGCCGGAAGTCTTGCGCGGGACGTTTGGCGACCGTGCGGCGAAGACCGTGCATGGCATGGAGATTTGGGAGGGGGAATGCGCGGCGTATTTTGCCCTGCTTGACGGTAATGTGTCCGCCGCGCGCCGCCTGTACGAATACGTGCTGTTTGAGACGGGCGGACTGCACCGCAACAGCGCGCGCGCGCAGATTACGTCGATTTCGCCGCTGTCGTCGCCCGTGTCCGCCATCAATTTGGCAATGATGTACAGCAGTACTGGCAACAAAAAGGACGCGCTTGCCTTGTACGGGCTTGCGGCGGGCAGGACGCGCGAAAGCAACGCAAAGGCCGATATTCTCTATCGCACTGCCGTGATTCAGCATGACACGGGAGACAAAAACGGCGCGTTGCTTTCGTTAGAATACTGCCTTGCGCTCAATCCGACCCATGCGGATGCGCGGCTGTTGCGCAAGATGATAGAAAATTAAAAACGCACCCATTGTCGGGTGCGTTCGGCAAAGCAGAACCGGGCGACCCGTTTTCTGCTATTCGATAATCGCGATGATGTCCGCGTTCTTGACGACAAGATAATCCTCGCCGTCGATTTTGACCTGCGTGCCGGCATATTTGTCGTACATAACGCGGTCGCCTACGGCAACAGTGATTTTTTCTTTTTCAGTTCCCGGGCCGACGGCTTCGACTTTTGCCGTCTGCGTTTTTTCCTGCGCCGTTTCGGGGATGATGATACCGCTGGCTGTTTTTGTCTCGGCTTTTTCCTGTTTGAGCAAAACGCGGTCAGCAAGTGGTTTGAGTTTCATGTATATGCCTCCAGTGCTTGAAACGTATATTTGTGTCAAAATGACACGAATTTTGAGTATATCGGACAGCCGTGTGTCAAAATATACTCGTGTTATCTTTAAAATAATAACATCTTGCCGAAAAGTCAAAGAAAATTATCAGAATTTTGCAAAATTTTGGCTGTTTTTGCAGGAATTCGATGAAAATCAGCAAGGTGAAAAAGTTGGCACGGAATTTGCTATATTATTTTGTGAAGACTTACGATTGCAAGGAGCATCACATGGGAAACGACGATTCAGTTCTTTCGATTTACCTGAGGGAGATACAGACAATTCCGCTGATGAGCCGCGAAGAGGAGAACGAGCTTGCGGTCAAGGCGAAGGCCGGAGACAAGGCGGCAAAAGATAAGATTGTGAGCGCGAACCTGCGCTTTGTGGTGAACGTGGCGAAAAACTATCAGGGCGGCGGGCTGGACCTGAGCGACCTGATCAGCGAGGGCAATATCGGGTTGCTGACGGCGATTGAGAAATTCGACAGCACGAAAGGCTATCACTTTATTTCGTATGCGGTCTGGTGGATTCGGCAGAGTATCTTGAAGGCAATCTGCGAAAAAAGCCGTGCTATCCGCCTGCCGCTCAACCGTGCGAATGATCTGGTGCAGATTGTGCACGCGCGGAAATTGGTCGGGACGACGGACAAAACCGAGAATCAGGAGATTGCTGAGATTGCCGAAATGCTGCACATGGACGAGACGTACGTGCGCGAAATGCTGAATATCAACCGCGAAATGGTGAGCCTGGACGCGCAGATTTTCGGCGAGGACGGCATCAGTATGTCGGTGGGCGATTTTATCGAGGACGAACGGTATGCCGGCCCTGACGAGACGGTGATGGACAAAGAAATGCGCCGGGAAATTGACGAGACGCTGAATTCCCTGCGTCCTGACGAAGCCCGCGTGCTGCGGATGCGTTTTGGTCTGGGGGGCGGCGACCCGATGTCGCTCAAGGAGATTGGTGACAAGTGTCATCTGACCAAGGAGCGTATCCGTCAGATTGAAAAGCGCGCGATCGTGCGGATGCAGCATCCGGTGCGGGTGAACAAACTGGAATCTTACGTGGCGTAACGGAATGCGTCTGTGCGCGCCTGGATCATGATGTCTTTGTCGCGCACGGGGTCGGCGATTGCGAACGTGAGCTCGCCGCTCTGCGCCGTACCCGTGATTTCGCCGGGACCGCGCAGACGCAAATCTTCTTCTGCGATGGTAAAGCCATCCGTGCTTTCGCGCAGGATTTTCATGCGCGCGATGCCGGTTTCGGTGAGTTTTGCGCTGTAAATCAAAAAACAGAACGATTGGGCATTCCCGCGCCCGACGCGCCCGCGCAGTTGATGCAACGCCGCAAGGCCGAATCGGTCTGCCTGTTCGATGACCATGCAGGTCGCGTTGGGAACGTCTACGCCGACTTCCACCACGGAGGTCGCCACCAGAATCTGAATATTCCCCGCGCGGAAATCCGTCAGAATGCGGTGCTGCGCGTCCTCGTCGATGTTGCCGTGAATGAGCGCGACGGTGCATTCGGGATAAACCTGCCTGCTCAAAAAGGCGAAATTTTCTTCGGCGGATTTGAGAGCGGTTTTTGATGCGCCGCTTTCGTCGCTGTCAAAAAACTGTTTTTCAATCGCGGGATACACGAAATACGCTTGGTGACCTGCCCGCAATTCCTTGCGGACGGCTTCATACGCATTGCGTTCGTTGCCCTGCCGCACGAGATACGTCTGAATCTGTTTTCGTCCGCCCGGCATCGTGTGGATGGAACGCACGTCCAAATCGCCGAACACGGTGAGCGCGAGCGTCTGCGGAATGGGAGTCGCGCTCATCATCAGGAGATTCGGCTCGCGGAGCACGGCATTGGTGCTGGTGCGTCCTTTGTCGATGATTGCCGAGCGTTGCATGACTCCGAATCGGTGCTGCTCGTCAATGACGGCAAGCGCGAGGTCATGGTACTGCACCTGCTTGGAAAACAGCGCGTGTGTGCCGATGACCAAATCAATTTCGCCGGCTTTGAGCGCGTCCAGCAGTTGCCGTCTGCCCGCTGCCGTTACGTTGCCGGTCAGGTATGCCACGCGCACGTGCAGCGATTCCAATTGGCGGGCGGCATTTTCGGCATGCTGGCGGGCAAGAATTTCAGTTGGTGCCATGAACGCGCATTGGCTTCCGTAATCGATGACGCGCAGGCACACGAAAAATGCCGCGAGCGTTTTTCCGCTGCCCACGTCGCCTTGCAACAGCGTTCGCATGGCAAAGGGGCGCGTGTTTTTTTGCGACGCGGCATAATTTTTGTCGATGTCGTCGTTCATCTGCGCGATGACTGCCCGCTGGTCGTCGGTGAGCGGGAACGGCAGGCTCGCGAGCAGTTGTTTTTGCCGCGGGGAAAGGTTCTGTGCAAAATCGTCCGGGCTGACCGGCGGCTGGGCGGGACGGGAGATTTCGCGCGGGTCAAGCGCGGGAAGCGTTCCGCGGTGCGCGAGTGCCCGTGCCGCCAGCGTTTTCTGGAACAAAAACAGTTCTTCGTAGACGAGCGACGCGCGCGCGTCCGCCGCCTCCTGCATCGTCTTTGGTTGGTGAATCTGCCGTATCGCCTGCGCCTTGGGAAGCAATCCGCGCCGCGCAATCAGTTCGTCGGGGAGTTCGTTTTCTATGCCGAGCGCGTATTTTGCGAGCGCGGTGCCGACTGCCTTTGCCAGCGTCTTTTGGCTCAGTCCTTCGGTCAGATGATAGCGCGGAAAGACCGCGCTGTTCGGGACGGGCTGGCCGGCAAAGTCGTCCACCGTGCCGCCGTCCGAGATTTTTTCGGCATCAAAGCCCGTGCATTGCAGCCGCCCGTATTTCTCCTCAAATTTTCCCGTCACGGCGATAATCGAGCCGACGGGGAGCGATTTTTCCAAGAACGCGCGGTTGAACGCCACGAGTTCTGCCTGAAGCGTGCCGTCCGTGACAATCAGTTTGAGCGTCTTCATGCGTCCGTAGCCGAACCAGTCGTGCGCGACGACCTGCGCGATCGTGTGTGCCTTGACGTTCTGTCGGTACGCATCGGCAAGGGAAATCCGTTTGGTGCGGTCCTCGTAGTCGCGCGGATAATACTGAAGCAAATCGCTCACGGTAAAAATGTTCAGGTTTGCGAGCAAGGTTGCGGTCGCCGGACCGACCCCGGCAAGGGAACTGACTGCGTTCAGGATTTCGGAGATTTTCATACGCGGAAAAAGTATAGCGCGATTGGCGTTTCCGCGCAAGGCGCAGTGCCGGTCGTGAAGCGTTTGTTTTATGGCGGCAAACGGAATCTTCCGGGGCGACCTAACGCTCGGCAAGTCGCGTAGCGATATAGGCAAGGTGCTGCACGTCGGAATCGGGGAGCCGGTTCAGCAGCTGCGCAAGTGCGGCGACCTGCGGACGCACGGTGTCCTTTCTCTCGTTCATGCCGAGCAGTGATTCAAGCGACACGTTCAGAAAGCGGGCGATTTTGAGCGCCGTGTCTGCCGCCGGGATGCTGTTCCGCGCTTTTCCCTTGTCAAAATTGCTCGCGTTTATTCCCACCGCCTGAGCGAGTTCCTTTTTGTACATTCCCTGCTTGTCAAGCTCGAATTCCACATTTTCCCAGAAATTCATACGCACAACGTAGTACAAAAGTCTATTTTTTATTCGCTTTATAGACAAAAGTACGCTTATTCAGTATTATGTATGGACATTAGTCTATTCCTGCAAGGGGCTGATGGACAATTTACATTTTAGGAGATGCGTAATGAGTCACCAACAAAGAATTTTTGGGGCTGCCGTTGTAGCCGGGCTGACCGTCTTTTTTGCCTGCGACGATGGTTCGCCCGATGACGGAGCGGAAACGGCCGCCATAAAACCGGTGTCCGTGCTTTCTGTGATGACTCCCGGCGAAACGGAGATAACGTCAAAAGAAGATTGGGTGAAAGGCGCGGTGCTGTCGCTTTCGGGGGCGGCGGACGAAGGGTGGGATTTCAGTGCCGTGACGGCAAGCATCCGGGGGCGGGGAAACTCAACGTGGGCGCAGCCCAAAAAGCCGTATGCCCTCAAGCTCGACAAAAAGCAGGACATTATGGGAATGCCCGGGCACAAGCGGTGGGTTCTGATAGCGAATTATCTCGACAATTCTTTCATGCGGAACTGCATGGCGTTTTATCTGAGCCGCCAGCTCGGGGCGGACTATACCGTGCGCGGCGAATTCGTCATGCTGACCTTGAACGGGGCAGACAAAGGGCTGTACTGGCTAGGCGAGGCAATCAAGCCGGATAAGAATCGCGTGGACATCGATGAGGACGAGGATTTCCTGCTTGAGCTTGACGTGTATTACGATGAGGCATGGAAATTCAAGTCAGCGGTAAAGAAACTTCCCTATATGATAAAGAATGACGATGCCATGACGGACTGGCGGCTGGAGACCTTGCAAGAGAAAATAGCCATGCTTGAGCAGGCATTATATCCCACAGACGGCGGTGCGCCCGACGAGTCGTATCTGCGGATGCTTGATATAGATTCCTGGGCGAAATTCTATCTCGTAAACGAGCTTATGAGCAACGGCGAGCTGAAGCATCCCAAAAGTTGCTACCTGACGTTCACCGTTGCTGATTCGCTGCTGAAAGCAGGTCCGGTCTGGGACTTTGACTGGGCATCGCTGTCGCAGACAGGGTGCACGCTGACGAATACGCTGTATTACGACGCGCTGTTCAAGTCGTCGGCGTTCAAAGAACGGCTGAAAGAAATTTGGAACGAACGCTGTGGAAACATCAACATAGCGGAGGAAATCAAACGCCTTCGGGACACGATATATGCGGCACAGCTGGCGGACGCGGCAATTTGGGAAGCGCACCTTGACCCGTCCGGCATTCCGCGCGACGGCTTTGATGCGTATGTCGATTTTCTGCAAGAAACGCTGTGCAAGAAATACGCTGCCGTAGACCGCATGGTACGAGATCTGTAGGGCTTCCCGCGCGGTACGTTCCCGGTGGACGGCGTGGTTGGCAGGAAACTGACCGCTTCCGCCGATTCCGTGTGCGGGAATGCTGTTTCGGTGTGGCTATATCGGCAGGCGGTTGCAGAAGACGATCAGCATTGCCATGACGACGCGGAGCATGATCATCAGGACGATTGTCGCGGCAATGGCGGCAATCAGCGCGGTTTTGTACGATGTCGGTCTGCCGCGCGTGAACGGCGCGGTCATGCGGAACACGATGGGGCTGAGCGAATGGTCGAGGCTGTCCCACAGCGAGCCGTAACGGTCTTTGCGCAGTAGCAGGACGACAAGGCGGATGACGAGCAGCAGAATCAGGAATCCGAGGATTGAGGAGGCGATTGACCACAGCAGATAGAGCACGGTCGCCAGCAGTCCGCCGAGCGTGAATGACCGTGCGGCGGCGAGGTTGCCCAAAACGTGTGAGACGGCAATCAACACGCAGAGCGCGACGGCGGGCGACAGGTCGAACATTGAGATGCGCAGGAAGCGCAGCCGGCGGAATAGGTTCAGGTACGGGTCGCAGAGCGATGCCAGAATCCGCCCGAACGCAGTGTACTGCGCCCGCGGAAACCAGGTGAGCAGCACACGTATCGTGCAGAGCAGCGCATAGAGCGAGATGACATTTGCAATAGTCAGAAACAAACGTGCAGTCGGCATAATTTAAACATAGGGACAAACGCGCAGAAAGTCAAGGGTAAACTACGCCAGCCAGGTGTCGCGCACGAACGGCAGGCTCGCGACGGTGGTGACGAACGCCGGGTCGCCCGGTGCGGACAGCTGGGTGTTCGCCTTGACGGTATACGATTTGTCCGCGCTGTCGATATGGAGGTAGACGGCGCAGTTCCCCGATTTGCCGAACAGCAGTTCCTTGAGGTCGAACAGCTGCCGCTCGTCGCTGATGCCGCTTTCCAGCTGGATATGCAGTTCCTGCATGGCGCGTGACTGGAGCGCGTCGATGTCTTCCAGCCCGTCCACGATGACGGTCGGCTGCTCAATGCCGCGCGAGACATCGATTTTCCCGGTAATGGCGAGTACTTCGTCGGCGTGTACCCGCTCGCGCACTTTTTCCCATGTCTTGGGGAAGAACGTCAGCGCGAGCGCGCCGTGGAAGTCTTGCAGGCTTGCAAACGCCATTTGGTCGCCCTTTTTCGTGGCAATCTGGCGCAGCTCGGTAATCATGCCGAGCGCGGTGTAGGATTTTGCCGCACCGCGGTCGCGCCAGCTGTTTGCGCCGGCGGCCTCGCGCGCTTCTTTTTCTGCCAGCTGGGAGCGGGCTTCGCGGGCGATGTTCCGGGAATTGAGCGTCGCGTGTTCGGCGGCCTTGCGGTAGTCGTCGAGCGGATGCCCGGAGACATAGCAGCCGATTAGTTCTTTTTCCTTGGCGAGTTTGTCCGTCCGCGTGGTGTCCTCCACCTGCTCGAACACGTAGTCGGCGAATTCTTTTTCGCCGGATTCCTCGAACAGGCTCACCTGCCCGAATTCGCTGCCGCTGTTCTTTTGGTCGCAGTAGGCGATGACGCGCTCCAGGTTGGCAATCAGCGTCGGCCGGTTCTGACCGAGTTTGTCGAACGCGCCGACGTGTATGAGGACTTCTATGGCGCGCGTGTTGACGAGCCGCTTGTTGTCCTCCGTCTTGCGCGAGATGCGGTCCACGAAGTCGATGAAATCCTGATACGGGCCGTTCTCCTCGCGCTCTTCCACCACCGCGCGCGCTGCCGCATCTCCCACGCCTTTGATACCTTTCAGCCCGAACACGATATGCCCGTCCACGACGTCAAAAATAGCGTCCGAGCGGTTTATGTCGGGCGGATCGACGGGAATGCCCATGCGCCGCGCCTCTTCGATGTATTCGGGCAGTTTGTCCGTGGACGTGATTTCATTGGTCAGGTTTGCCGCCATGAATTCTGCGGGGCAGTTCGCCTTGAGCCATGCCGTGCGGTAGGCGACCACGGAATACGCCGCCGCGTGCGACTTGTTGAATCCGTAGCCCGCGAACGGCACCATGATGTCAAAAATCTCTTCCGCGTGTTTTTCGGTAAATCCCTGCGTGAGCGCGCCGTCGATGAATTCCTTTTTCTTGCCCATGAGGACTTCGGGCTTTTTCTTGCCCATCGCGCGCCGGAGCATGTCCGCGCCGCCGAGCGAAAATCCCGCAATCCGCTGCGCCACCTGCATGACCTGTTCCTGATAGACCATGACCCCGTAGGTCTCTTTGAGGATGCCCTCCAGGCAGGGATCGGGATAGTGGATTGTCTCCGGCTTCCATTTTCCGTCGATGTACTGCGGAATATAGTCCATGGGACCGGGGCGATAAAGCGCATTCAACGCGACCAGCTCTTCCAGGCAGCGCGGCTTTGCCTGCCGCAGGATTTTCTGCATGCCCGCCGACTCAAACTGAAAGATCGCCGTCGTGTCGCCGCGGCAGAACAGGTCGAACGTCTTTTCGTCCGTCTCGCTCACCGCCTCGCAGGAGAACAGCGGCTCGCCCGGCTTGCGGTGCTTGTTGATGATGTTTTCGGCATAGCGGATGAGCGACAGCGTTTTTAGCCCGAGGTAGTCCATTTTGACCAGCCCGCACGGCTCGATGATGTCCATCGTGTACTGTACGCCCACTTCGCCCGTCTTTGCGTCCATGAATACGGGTGCCCAGTTGGGAAGCGCGGTCAGCCCGATGACCATGCCCGATGCGTGCAGACCCGTGTTGCGCTTGCAGCCTTCCAGTTTTTCGGCAAGGTCGAACAGCTTCTCATAGCGCGGGTCGTGGCGGTATTCGGCGAGCTGACCGCCGTCGGGGAATTTCTCGTTCGGCGGATCAAAGCAGTTCTTGAGTTTTGCCTTGAGGTTCTGCGACACCTTGCTTTTGAGCATGTTGACTTCCGCGAGCGGAACGCCGAGCGTGCGCCCCACGTCGGCAATGCAGTTCTTGGGCTTGAGCGTACCGAACGTGACGATATGCCCCACCTGCGGGTTGCCGTACAGCTCGCGCGTGTGCTGGATGATGTCCTGCCGGAAATCGTAGTCCATGTCCACGTCAAAGTCCGGCATGGAAACGCGCTCGGGATTCAGGAATCGCTCGAAAATCAGCTTGTAGCGGAACGGGTCGATGTCCGTGATCGTCATGGCATACGCCACGAGCGACCCCGCGCCCGACCCGCGCCCCGGTCCAATCGGCTTGCCGTTCTTTTTGGCCCAGTTGATGAATTCCCACACGATGAGGAAGTAGCCGCTGAATCCCATGCTGAAAATGATGTTCAGCTCGTATTCGGCGCGCTCGCGTATTTCGCTCGTGATTTCCGGGTAGCGTTGCTTCAGCCCCTCGTACACCAAATAGCGCACGTAGTCGTTCTGGTCGCTCTGGTAGTCGTCGCCGTGCGTGCGGAATTCCGGCGGCAGCTCAAAGCGCGGCAGACAGTCCTTGAGTTCCTGCGTCTTGTACTGATGGATCGTCAGGTCGCACATGGCGGCGATTTTTACCGTGTTGTCGAACGCCTCGGGCACGTCGGGGAACAGCGCGCGCATTTCGGCTTCGGTCTTGAAATACCATTCGTGCCGGTCGCCGCCCATCGTCTGGTGCGGCTCGTTCATGTTCTCCTTAAAGCCGATGCACCGCAGACAGTCCTGCGCCTCCCAGTCCTCTTTCTCCACGTAATGAATGTCGTTCGTGACGACCAGCGGAATGTCCAGTTCCCGCGCGAGGGCGATGAGCTTCCTGTTGACGATTTTCTGCTCGTCAAGCCCGTGGTCCTGCAATTCGATGTAGTAATGGTCCTTGCCAAACAGGTTCTTGTACTTGAGCGCGATTTCCTTTGCCTCATCGTCCTTGCCCGCGAGCAGCAGCTGGGGCAGTTCGCCCGCAATGCACGCCGAGCAGCAAATCAGCCCCTCATGGTATTGCTCCAGCATGGCAAAGTCGATGCGCGGCTTATACCACATGCCCTCGGTGAACGCGAGCGATGAAAGCCAGCACATGTTCTCATAGCCTTTCTGGTTCTCGCACAGCAGGATCAGGTGGAAATACCGCGCCTGCCGGTCGCCGTCCTCGCCCTTGCGCGAATAGGGGACGGTGTTCTTTTCCAGATGGCTGCCGTAGGCGACGTAGAATTCCTCGCCCACGATCGGGTTGATGCCGTTCACGTGGCACAAATGCTCAAAGTTGAGCGCGCCGAACATATTGCCGTGGTCGGTGAGCGCGAGCGCGCCCATGTTCAGCCGCTTTGCCTTTGCCACGAGCGCGTCAATCGTGGCGCAGCTGTCCAGCAGCGAATAGTCGGAATGCACGTGCAGGTGCACGAAATTGCTCGGCGGCGTGCCTTTCGGCGCGTCGGGGAATACGTGATAATCGGCCATGCTTCCCAGTATAGCGCAGATTCGCCGGGAAGAAAAGGGATGGATGTGCCCGCCGCAGGCGGCGGTATACTGCGGGGTTGACCGGGGGAAAGGAAGCCGCCCGCATGGCGCGGGCGGCCGGGGTGTTTTGAGGGAGTGCCGCTTGTCGTTACTCTTTTGCTCCTGCGGCACGGAGCAGGTCGGCGATGTCGTTTCTTCCGTAGAGGATTGCATGGGTGAGTAGCGTAAGCCCATCGCCGTCTGTTGCGTTCACATTAGCACCTGCCTTGATGAGTAAGTCCACTGCATCAAAGTTGTGAATTTCTTTTACTGCCCATATAAGCGTCGCATTGTCGTCAGCTCCAGCCTTAATAAGCAATTCTGATACATCTTTGGGATTGCTGCCATTATTCCAAAGCCATTGGCCCAATGCATTCATGAGCGCAGTGTAGCCGTCATTGCCCTTTGCATTCACGTCCGCGCCCGACTTGATGAGCAGTTCCGCTGTATCTTTATGATTATAGGATGCCGCATCCATGAGCGCAGTCCGACCGTCATTGGTCTTTGCGTTCACGTCCGCGCCCGTCTTGATGAGCAGTTCCACTGTATCTTTGTTTCCTGTGGATGCCGCATCCATAAGCGCAGTCCAACCATCATCGGTCTTTGCGTTCACGTCCACACCCGATTTAATGAGCAGTTCCGCTATATCCTTATGATTGTTAATCACCGCAGGCGAAAGCGCAGTTTGACCACGCATGGAATGGTGTTGGTTGCCCACAAATCCCCTATAATACTCTTTCAGCATTTTTGCATTTACATCAGTTCCTGCCTTAATGAGCAGTTCTGCTATATCTCTATGTCCGTTGAATGCGGCGTACATGAGTGCGGTATTACCCTCATCGTCCTTTAGGTTTACGTCTGCACCAGCGTCAATGAGCAATTTGGTTATATCTTTGTAGTTATTGCGCACCGCATCAGTAAGAAGCGTGTAGTACTCATAGTTATAATTACCATAACTATCATAAAAATAAGGACGAATGATCTGCGCATTTACGTCCGCACCCAACTTGATACAGAGCTTCGCCCGCTCCACGTCATTGTTTGCTACGGCTTGTATAAGTAGGTCTGTCCGCTCTCTTACTTGCTCGGGCGTTGGCTCGCTGTAGCTCGGCAGACACAGCACCGCCAAGCACACGGCGGCAATGATTGCTGATTTTTTCAATGCTAATAGTCCTTTCATGTTTTGCTCCTTTTACCTCTTGCGGGCGATTTGTTTTTGTCGCTTCACTCCCCGGACATACCGGGGAGTGCGTCGCCTCATTCCGCGCCGTCCGCTTTTGCCTTGCTTTTCTTGCCGCCCAGCACTTCCTGCTTAAAGTGTGCTATCTCCGTGTTGACGTAGTCGATGAACGCCGCGTAGTCCGCCTCGCCCTCAAGCAGTGCGTGGGCGTTCACGTGAAGCACGAGCATGCGGTATGCCTCATCGCTCACCGCGCGCGCCGCCTTGAGCGCGCCCGCAGTCTTTGCCGACCGCTCGTCCGTGCGCTGCCCGGTGAGCGCGCGGACTTCCTCGTTCGCCGCCTTCAGTTTTTCCACGAACGCGCCGAGCGACAGTGCCTTCACTTGTTCCGCGAATTTGCCTTCCAAGTCCTGAATAAAGTTGACGAGCAAGCCCGTCTCCTTGTCCAGCTGTGCCTGCGTGTCAATCTTGTAGTCCTTGACGTGCTGTTGCAGGATTTTCGCCGCCTCCGCCATGTCCTCCACGGGGAAGTTCGCGTAGCCGCTCACGGCTTTCTTGTAGCCCGCATAGAGCTGGTCGCGCAGGCGGTCGGCTTCCGCGATTTTGTCCGTGGTCAGGCTTTTCGCGCTGATTTGCAGGTTCTCGTCCTCCGCCGTGACCGCCGCGCGGAGTGCCTCTACCTGTGCCCTGCATTTTTCCGCCACCGCGCTGTCCTTTTCCGCGCGGTCTGCCATGTTCGACACGAACAGGAAGTGCGCCGCGTTGTTCATGCTGGTGAGCGGGAGCGACTGGATTTCTTTCATACTGAATCTCCTTTGTTATGATATGTTGCCGCCGCATACGCGGCGGTTGTTTCCAGATGAGCCGCGCCCCGTTCGTTGGGCGCGGTGAGGGTGTCCGAAGCCTCGGACGGCGCTTTGTCGGTCGCTGTGAGACTGTCGGAGGCCTCGGACAGCACTTTGTCAGTTGCAGAGGACGTGTCGGAGGCCTCGGAAAGCACTTTGTCGGTTGCTGTGAAGCCGTCGGATGCCTCGGACAACGTTTTGTCGTTTGCTGAGAACGTGTCGGAGGCCTCGGACAGCGTTTTGTCGGTTGCTGTGAGACTGTCGGAGGCCTCGGACGGCACTTTGTCGGTTGTTGTGAAGTCATCGGAGGTCTCGGACAGTATTTTGTCAGTCGCTGTGAGCGCGTCCGAAACCTCGGAGGGTATCTTGTCGGCTTTTGCGAGGCAGTTCCCGCCTGTTTCTGCTGCCCGCCGGACGCGGCGGACGGATTCTGCGGAGCGGTCGGCCGCCTGTCGGACGCGGGGAACAAATCGGACTGCGAAAAGTGACTGCGAGCCGGGTACGGGAGCGGGTGCGCGGAAAATGGGTGTTAGGGAGAGAAAGTCGAGCGCGTTGCGGGCAGCGCGGAACAGGTCGCGGAGAACGCGGGCATCGTGCCGCCGTCGCTGAGGCTGTTCGACATCCGCCCGGGCGACTGCCACGCGCTGAAAAAGAC
>CAMWTK010000029.1 GCA_947177175.1 uncultured Treponema sp. | reverse complement strand
GAATATATCCCGTCCACATTTCCCCATTATAAATTTCAGGCGGGTGCGCGGCCGCGGAGGAGTGTTTGAGCCCCAGGGGAGCGCGCCGCTACCGCGCCCCGTACTGGGCAGCCGTCAGCCCCGCCGCCCCCGCACCGACCACGATAAAATCAAACTCCGTCTTTTTGAGCATACCGCATTATAGCAAAAAGCGGCGTATATTGCTACTTGGCTTCTACCGCAATTGCTCCACCTGCGCAAGCGGCAGCCCTGTCGCTTCGGAAACAATTTCCATCGCAACGTTCTTGCCCAACAGTTTCCGTGCCGTCTCAACGGCCGCTTCTTCCGCAAGCTCCTGTGCAAGCACTTCCGCATGTTCCTTTACCTGCAATTTCATCTCATCTTCCCAGGTCATAAACTGCTGCCTCCACTGCGCGGGGAACTTCGTTGCAATTCGCGCGTTGGTCTTGGCATACTCCACCATGGCGGCGAGCCTGCCGGAGAGCGCCGAGCCGTCCGCCGTCCCTGCGAGGAAACGGAAGAACGACTGTAATGCCCCGCTTGGCATTATAGCATGCTTCGCCGCGTTATAGAAGATTTTGTGCGCGCCGTCGCCCAGAACGACTGGCTCACGTTCGGCATTGGCGGCAAGAAGTAAGCCGTCAAGCGAACGCCACGGCACATGCCCCGCAGGATTTCCCGCGGGGGAGTACAGGGGCAGATGTGCGCATTACGAAAAAAAGCCCCGCTCCGGTGCGGGAGCGGGGAAATGGCAAGAATAAAGGTACTATTCAGCCTCTGTGATTACGATTAGACCAATTGAAGCCGTATCTCCTTTTGCAATGACATCGTTGCCGGTTGCCGTAAACGATTTTTGGAAAGTAGTTGTTGATTCCGTCGTTTTGGCATCAAGCTTTACCGTATTATTATTTACTTTGAAGCAATTCTGCTTTCCTGAGGGAAGAGAACCGATTACTGTTATCGTAGCGCCAGCAGTCGCTTTTACTGTTATAGTAGACCCCGATTCCATTTTAACAGTCGTATATGACGTTCCGGCATACGTAATGGTAACTGCACCATTTGTATCTTTGGTATTCACAGAGCAACTAGTACAGGTAACTCTTGAATCTGTAGGGCTTACTGTTCCGCCTGCAACCAAGGCAACAACCGCAGAACCTGTTACAGGCGGCTTCTCCTCCTCTTCTTTGTCATCCCCATCGCCGTCACCGTCTGTCGTACCGCCTTGCGTCGTGCCTTGAATGCCCTTGAAGCCCGTCTTATAGCTGACAAGGGCATTGTTGAGCGCGTCGTTCTTGGCATAACTTGCGTCGTCCGTTACATTGGAGAAATTATGGGCGAAGTCGCTATTATGGCGGCCCGAAAAGTTGAGGACATCCGTTTTTGCCGCTTTCGGGCCCGTCGGGTCGGCAGAAAGACCGAGCCCTGCATTGCCCATAACCGTGTCGAAGTTTGAGTACGTCGTCCCGCCCGAGCGTGTCTTGACGCTATCGGGCACTTTTTGGCTTCTTTCGGTAACCTCATACGCGTCGATGTTCGTCGGGTCTGCCCCGCTCGTGACTATCGTTTTCCAACCAGTTTCCGCTATGACTTTGATGCCGGAAATGTTCAGCGAATTGCTCCCTGTGTTTGCAATCTCAAGCGTAGAATCCGCAGTCAGCCCGCTCACAGCAAAGGAGAAATCCTCATAAGCAGTGTTGCCAATGTTGCTGACCGACGCGATTGTTTTTTCTGATTCGTCTTTAATGGCGATTCCTGTCGTCGCTCCGCTGGTAGAAGAGCCTGTCTTAGCTTTGATGACAATCTTCGTCGTGTTTTTAGGAACGTCGATGAAGAAGCAGGTCTTTCCTTTTGAAGTCTGATAATAAGCACCCTTGACAGAAGCATCCTCAACTGCGATGAGCGAGTTGGTCGCAATCGTGTCATCGGAAGAAGTTATTGCAGAATCGTAAATCACCCATCCGTCTGCCGACGGCTCTCCAAGCGTCTTTTCTTCTTCTTTGTACTCGCCGAGTGCCCGGTTGTTCGTGTAGTCGTACTTGTTCGTGATGAACTGGAACTTCACGCCGTTGGTGTTCTTCTGATCAAAGGCGTTGTTCCAGGACTTGATGACACCGCCTTTCTCGCCGGAGAACGTGCCGCTTCCCTGCGCGTCCGTGCCCTGCTTGGACGACATCATCGGGTTGTGCGCGTTGCGGAAATAGTTGCCCTCCACAAAACAGCTTGCCCCCGTCGTCACGCCCACGCCGTATTTGGCATTGCCGTCAAAGTAGTTGTTGTACACATGTACCGTCATCGTGCGGATGCGCGGGTGGCGGCTGTCCGAGTGGTCAAACCAGTTGTGGTGGTAGGTGATATAATTCGGCCCGCTCTCCGACTTCATGCCGCACAGCGACATCTTGCCGGAATCCCAGAAGTGGTTGTACGCAATAGTGACGTATTTGGTATCGTCCTTCAAGTCCATTGACCCGTCGCCTTTCACCTGGTCGCCGTCGCTTCCCGCATCGCCGTAGAATACGTCGTTGTTGTGCACCCAGATATAGCCCGCGCCGCCGCCCTTGAGCGCGATGCCGTCGCCGTCCTTGCCGCCGCCCCATTTCATCAGTCCGAGGTTGGCGATTTCGATGTAGTCGCATTTGAACGCGGCAACGCCCGCGCCGTACAGCGTCGCGTCATGCCCCACGCCCTCTATCGTAACCTCGCTCGCATCTTTCACCCCGAGCGCATACGAACTTTTGTGGTCTGCGCATGACAGGTCGTTGTTTTCCGCCTTGACCATTCCGACAATGCGGATGTCTACGGCCGTGCCGTTCGTGTTCTTTGTCTTGATTGCCTGCGTAATATCCTGAATGCCCGTGTACGGCTTCCCGCCAATGGTCGCGGTAACCGTTTTTTTGTTCTCCTGCGTCAGGTAGATGACGACCGCGCCGCTCTTGAGCGTGCCGTCCTTGTTGTACGCGCCCGGCGTTTTCGCCCCCGTGAACGCAAAGCCGCTACGGTCGTGGTCAAGGACTTTCATCGTTGCCGTCGAATACTTTTCCGAGCCTTTGACCGCGACCTTAATCGTGTGTTCCCCTGCCGTAAGACCGAGCGCGTCCGCGCGGACGACCTTGCTATAGGAGTCCTTTTTCCACGTCACCGACAAATCAGCCGCTTCGTTCGGCTCGTACCACACATATTCATCATAATACCGGATGAGCTGCTCGTCGATTTTCGTCCCATCGACCGTGACCTCATAAGCCGCGCCGTCAATCTGCTCAAAGATGACATACGCCGAATTGGGCAAGCCTTCGCTTTTCACGATTTTTACCTCGGCGTTGGTGACTGTTCCCGCCGAGGGCTTCTGCTGCGCATTTCCGTTTTCGGTTGACGATGACGGACCTGACCCCTGCTCGCCTCCGCCGGAAACATTCTCCTGTCCCGGGACGCTGACATCCGAGCCGTCAGAACAGGAAGTTATCCCCCCCCATGCACAGAAAACGACCGCCAGCATACTTGCAAGCAGCCGCGCGGATAATTTTGTCTTTTTCATAGTGCCCTCCTTATCGTGAGCTTTCTATAATAATACTTACAGTATATTATCCGCCGGTTTTTAAAGCGGATTCTGCCCACTTCTTGGATTATTCCGCTGTCTTTTGCGGGAATTCGCGCGGGGAGACAACTCCTCTCCTTGCAAGGAGGGCCGCCGAGACTTACGGTGTTAAGGAGTCTCTCCTTGCCATGTTTAAACCACTCTCCTTGGCTCCGTTAAGAATATTAACGGAAAACAGCGGGCACACGTACTGTGCTATTGCCGCGCACACCGTGCGAATACTGGCGGGAGCGCACATCGTTTGGAACCGCGCGCGACCGGGGCGTTGCGGGGCGTCCCCGCTGGTGGGGGTATGGAGCCAACGAAGTGGCGACTAGGGGGCGGGCGCGCCCCCTCTACTTCCCAAACAGCGCGTAATCGACTAAAATAGAAGCATGGACGACAAAAAAGAGATTCTGGACTTGCTGCGGGAAAACGCGCGGCTGCCGCTTGCCGACATTGCGGCGATGACCAAGAAAACGCCGGAGCAGGTGGGCGCAATTATCCGGCAGCTTGAGGAAGAGGGGGTTATCCTCGGATACAAGGCGGTGGTGAATCCCGAAAAGGACGGGGCGGCAAAGGAGAAAGTCCGCGCCGAAATTGAGATTCAGGTAACGCCGGAGCGCGAGCACGGGTTTGACGGGATTGCCGACCGCATCTATCGCTTTCCGCAGGTAAAGTCGCTGTACCTGATGAGCGGCGGCTATGACCTGAAAGTGGTGATTGAGGGAGACAGCTTGCAGGAAGTGTCGTTTTTTGTGGCGCGCAAGCTTTCCACGCTGGACGGGGTGCGCTCGACCAAGACGCATTTTCTGCTCAAGACGTACAAAGAAAACGACGTGCTCTATGTTGAGGACGAAAGCGACCGCCGGCAGGGCGTTATGGCCTGACAAAAACGCCGGGCGCAATGGGACGCGCCGACAAGACAATTCGTTTTTTGGGGATGTAGAGAGCATGAACACGAGGGAAGACAAATTCAGCCGCGCAATGGTGGAAACGCCGCCGAGCGGTATCCGCAAATTTTTTGAGATGCTCATCGGGCACGATGACGTGATTTCGCTTTCAGTGGGCGAGCCGGATTTTCCCACGCCTTGGGTAATGCGCGAAGAAGCGTATTATCATCTGGAAAAAGGGCATACGTCGTACACGAGCAACTGGGGGCTGATTGAGCTGCGCGAGGAAATCGCCAAATATATGGAACGGTATGGCGTGACCTACAATCCGCAGAACGAAATTCTGGTGACGGTGGGCGCGAGCGAGGGCGTGGATGCCGTGCTGCGCGCGGTGCTGAATCCCGGCGACGAGCTGATTGTGTGCGAGCCGTGCTACGTGAACTACGTGCCGCTCGCGCACCTGACGGGCGCAACAATCGTGCGGCTCGACACGAGCGTGAACGGGTTTTATCCCACGGCGGCGCAGTTTGAGCGGCTGATTACGCCCCGGACCAAGGCGATTATGTTCTGTTCGCCGAGCAACCCGACGGGCACGATGATTCCCCGCGCGGAGCTGGAAAAAATCGCCGCGCTGTGCGTCAGGCATCAGATTTGGGCGATTGCCGATGAGATTTACTGCGAGTTGGTCTACGAGGACAACAAGCACACGTCAATCGGGTCGTTCCCCGACATGAAGGACTATACGATTATACTGAACGGATTCAGCAAGTCGTTCGCTATGACGGGCTGGAGAATCGGCTACATCTGCGCGTGTGAGGAACTGATGGCGCAGATTGTCAAGCTGCACCAGTACAACACGATTTGCGCGCCGATTTTCAGCCAGTATGCGGCGGTTGAGGGGCTGAAGCACGGCTGGCACGAGGTGGAGAAAATGCGCGTCTCATACCAGCAGCGGCGCAATTTAATGTACAAGGCGTTCTGCGACATGGGCTTGCCCGTTCCCGAGCCGACGGGCGCGTTCTATATGTTCCCCGACATTTCGTCCACGGGGCTGACGAGCGAGGAATTCGCCACGCAGTTGTTCCAGAAGCACTCGGTCGCCGTCGTGCCGGGCAGCGCGTTCGGCGCGGCGGGCGAAGGACATATCCGCTGCTGCTACGCCACCGCAATTGACAAAATCAAGGTTGCGCTGGACTGCATTCACGATTTTATCAAAACGTGCCAATAAAAATAGAAAAGAGGAAACGTCTGTGGAAATCGTCATCGCCGTCATCATCATACTTGCTGTCCTCGGCATTGTCCTTTCGGTTTCGACCAAAAAAAGGGGCGGGAGCGGCAAAGGAAAAAAGCAGAAGAACCGCGCCCAAATCATGAAAGAGGCGGGGCAGAAACTCGCGAAAGACCCGCACAATGCTGACGCGCTCACCGCGCTCGGCAACCTGTATTTTTCGGAGCGCAACTGGGAAAAAGCCTATCCTATTTACGAGACGATGAGCAACCTTGCCGACAAAATCAGGAACATCGATCCGTTCGTGGCAAAACTGCGGCGGGGAATCTGCGCGCTCAAGCTGGACAAACCGGACGATGCGTTTGAAAGCCTGGAATCGGCATGCACGATGCGCCCCACCGACTTTGACGCAAACTATTACCTGGGGCAGGCACTGTATGCCAAGGACGATTACGAGCGCGCCATTTCCTGCTTTAAAAAAGCCCTTGCCATCAAGCCGGAAGCGACGGTCATCAACACGCCGCTGGGATTCGCGCTGTACAAGGCAAAGCATTTCCGCGACAGCATCCAGCACCTGCGGCGCACGCTCGACGAAAACCCCGACAACAAGGAAGCGTTGTTCTGCATGGCGGATGCCATGCAGGAATGCGGCTATGCGGACAAGGCCATCAAAGTGTTCCTGCACCTGCGCCCCGACCCCGAATTCGGTCCGCGCTCGTGCCTGTCGGCGGGCAATTATCACGCCAAGCTGGAAAAACTGGACAAAGCCGTGCAGGACTACCAAATCGGCCTGAAGCATCAGAACATTCCGCAGGACATTCGCCTAGAGATTCTGTACCGGCTGGCAAACGTGTATTTTATGATGAACGCCATTTCCAACGGCATGAGCCTCCTGCATGAAATTCAGCAGTACAACCAGTCGTACAAGGACGTTCCGCAACTCATCGACAAATACGGCGAGCTGAACCAAAACAAGAATTTGCAGATTTACCTGATGGCGACGACGAGCGATTTTGTGGCGCTGTGCCGGAAAATCGCGTCTTCGTACTATAAAAATTCGTTCGCCAAGATTACCGATGTGTCCGTCACACCGCAATCCGTGGAAATTTTGATGGACGTGGAGACGCCCAAATGGCAGGACACCGAAGTGTTCCGCTTTTACCGCTCCACCAGCTCCACGGGCGAATTCGTCGCGCGCGAATTCCACGGGCGCGTCATGGACAGCAAGGCGAACCGCGGCGTGTTGTTCGTGGGCGGCACGTTCAGCGAGGATGCCCGCAAATTTGCCGAGAACCGCCCGATTGATTTGGTGGATAAAGTCAGCCTGACAAAACTGCTGAAGCAGATTGACGCGGACAACTGATGACGACCATATTGCGCTCGCGTTCGTCCGCCGCGCACTGCGTCAAAAACGGCACGGTGAGCGGCACGATTTCATAGGCGGGAACGGCGGGCAGCGCGTCCATTTCCGCGATTATTTTTTCGCGCTTCGCTTTGTATGCCGCAAGATAGCCGCCGTCTTTCAGAATCCGCAGCAGGACTTTCGTCATCTTTTTTTCGAGCGGGCGGAACGCGCGGAACGCCGCAATGTCAAACCGACGCTGCGCGAGCCGTTCCGCCTGATTTTCTTCGACGCTCACGTTCTGCAAGCCGAGTGTGGCGGCGCAATGGCGCAGAAAATCCGCGCGCTTGGTCATGCGCTCCACCAGCATGAACGGAAAACCGGGAAACGCCGCCGCAAGCGGAATGCCCGGCAGCCCTGCCCCCGACCCAATGTCCGCAAGCACGATTTCATCGCGCGGAGTGCCGTCCGCAATGCGTTTTTCGAGCAGCGTCCTGATGACTGTCGCACCGCTCAGACTGTCCAGAATGTGTCGGACGGCAATATCGTCATATCCGTCCGTGTTGACCAGATTGAATTTGGCGTTATACGCCTGCAATGTGCGGATATAGGCATCCATTTTTTCGGCAAGGGCGGGATCGTCCATGCCCAGCCGGGCAAGGCCTTCGTGCAGCACGTCCATCCGTCAGCCGTCCAACGCAACCAGCAGGTCGAGTTTCCAGTCCGGGTCGTTGACGCGCAGGGAAACAAAATTGCCCGTCCGCTGTGCCGTCAGCGGCTGGCGTTCGGCAAGCTGATACAAAAAAGAATATTCGTTCGTGTAATCCTGCGTGACCGCCGCCGTCACGCCATACTGCGCGAATCCGTTTTCCGCAGCCTTGGCGGCAAACAGCAGATGAAACGTCTCGCTGCGGTTCGCGCCGTTGCTCAGATACTTGCGGTCGCCCGTCAGCAAGAACGAGCCGTCCGTCTCCGGCACGGAAAAATACACGTCGCGGCATGTGGCGAGCACGTCGTAGCCGTTCACCACAAAGCGCAGGATTCTGCGGTTCGCCGTCGTCTCCTGCCGGTTTGCCGCGGCGGGCAGATCCTGTTTTTCCAGCTGCGCTTTCAGTTCCGTGAGCTGCGCCAAAATCTGCTGGAGCAACAGCGAATCAGCCGGGGCGGACGAAGTTTTTGCCGTCGCCGCCTTGAGCGCGCTCAGACTGCCGCCGCCCAAGATTCCCGAAGAAAGCAGCCCCAGCTGATCCATGGAAGTCAAATCCGTTGCGGTCAAGCCTAGCCCGCCCGCAGCCGTTGCCGCCGCCCGCTGTGTCTCCCGCGTCACGCTGTCCGACGGCGTGACGGTCGTCTGCTCCTGTACGGTTGCCGACGACTTGTCCATGACGGGGGCTTTTGGCGCGACGGGCGTATAAAATCCGCCGCCAAGGTGCGGCGCAGTTACCGTCGGCATGGACGGCGCGGTAATCGAGGGCATTGAAATTCCCGGTGACGCATTGCCTTTTGCGTTTGACTGGGAGAACGCGAGCGACAGCGGGCAAAACAGCAGCGCAGCGCAAAAACGTTTACAGATTCTCAAGGCTTTCCTCAACATACTGCAACCGCTGGCGCAACGCTTCGATCGTCTTTTCCAGGCGATTCTTTTCTTTTTCCAGCTTGGCGCGCGGGTCATCGGTCGTGCTGCGCCGCTTCATCAATTCGCGCACTGTGTCGGGCGTTTTTCCCGCCAAAATCTGCCGTTCTGCCGACGCGCGTTCGTCCGGCTTTTTGAGCGCGGCGACTTTTTTCATGTTGTCAAAGCCCATCGCCGGATTGACGGGAATCATGCCCACGCGCGTGATGTCGCGGGCGGCGGTGCGGGGCAGGCAGAGAATGCGGTCGAGGTAATCTTCGTAGCGGATATTGTCCTTTTCGCAGAGCGCGTGTGCCTTTGCGAGCAGCTTGCCGAATTCCTGCATCAGCTTTCCGTCCACTTCCAGATAGTCGCGCCGGATTTGTTCGGTCAGCTCCTTGAGTTCCGGGTAATCGTCCAAGTTGAGCGTGTAGATGCCCAGCTCCTCCGCCTTTTGCAGCAGCTCATGGAAGCGACCCCAAAATTCCGCATTGTGCACGCGCCCCGGCTTGAACGGCACGCCCGCCGACTCCGCGATTTTCTGCTCGTTAATCAGGTGATGCGTGTACTCGTGGATTGCCGTGTAAATGAGCTGGCTGTCCGTCTTAAAATTCTTGTTGTGCAGGAGGATTTCGCGGGTGTCCGGCTTGTACAGCCCGTTCACGCGCGTACTTTCCTTGCCCGTCATCGTCACCGAAAAATCGAGTTCCGTGTTCTCTATCTGCAACAGCAACTGCTTAATCTGTTCGTTGTCCATGCGATGATTATAGCAGAAGATGCAGTCTTGCGCTATGGGAAAAAGGAGCGGAGGGCAACATCATAAAATGTAAAATGAACAGAAGCCGTAAAAATATTTTTCATTCCGACATTATATGTCGTTCTTGTGCTTTATAATAAAAACCGTAAAATCCGAGGACTGGAAGTTTTGTTATGAACAGCAAGCAGATTCTGATTAATGGCGGAAAAAACTGGTTTGAATTCTCAAAAAGCCGGACGGGGCAACTTGACTATGTGGGAAAAGTTGCGGATGGCGTGGACGTGAATGTCGCAGATTACCAAAAAAATCGAATCGAGCGCGTATTTTTCTTTGGGGCAGTACCTTTATGTGCAGGACGAGCTGAATTATTCGCCGGTTCTTTTTGTCTCTTCAGAAACTGATATTTCGGACAAAGATTCCTATGAATTTCTGCTCCACATAGGTGCATTACTGTGTGCGGTAGAAGCCAAAAACTCATTTCTTGCCGGAATGTTGTACTGGCGACGGCGGGAATCGTTTGCAAAATGCGAACGGCTTGCCCAATTTATTATGCGGCCGCTTGCTGCGGAAATCCTGTTCGGTCTTGTATACGGGCAGCTCAACGCCGTTTCCGAGGAAGATATCCCGCTTGTATTTGACGAGGCAAAAAAATCGCTCGGCTTTAATCCGGCAAAAGAAACGCTGGAACAGGCGTTCGTCCGCTATTTCAAAGCAGAGAAGCGCGTCCTTACGCTTCCTGTCGTGGGAACAAATCATCATCACTGGTCGCCGTATGCTGAAGTTTTTGAGAATCTTTTTCAGAATATAACGCCCCATGCGTTTGAAGCGCAAGTCAAGAATATATATGAAGCAAAGCGCAACTCTTATGCGAATCTTTCTGTCGCGGTTCAGGCCGAGCCGTACAATCCGGCGGACAAAGATGCCATTGCCGTGATGATTGAGAACATTGACGCAAAACTGGCGGGGAATTCCATCCATGAGAAAGCGGGGTACATTCGACCGCCGCTTGCGGCGGGCACGCCCGAAATTTCTTGCACATTCTTTCCCCAAACTCCGTCCTATCATCTTGTATTTCTTGTGGAAATCATGTATTATTTATGATAAAATCAGTGTAAAAGAGGTGAAAATTATGGCAAATTTGACAATCAGCATCGACGACGCGGACAAGCAGTGCATCGCGGAATTTTGCAATCAGGTCGGCATGACGGTTTCCGGGCTGTACAATGTCTTCACAAAGCAAGTTCTCCGCGAGGGGCGCATTCCCTTTGAAATCGCCGTTGACCGCCCGAACCGCGCGACCGCCAGGGCGTTGCAGGAAGGCGACCGCATCGCCAACGACCCGAACGCAAAGGGGTATACGAGCGTAAAAGATTTGATGGAGGCGCTCGCAAAATGATGCAGTTTTCGTCCGAAAAGACAAAGTATACCGCAAAGTTCACGTCAAGAATGAAAAAAGATTTTGAGAAGATTCGGCGGCGCGGGTACGATATTGCGGAATTCGCCCGTGTCGTGCAGAAATTAGCGAACGCCGAGCCGCTTGAAGAACGCTACCGCCATTCAGATTTGTTCAAAAAGTAAGCGGCGCGCGTTCCTATCCTGCCAGTGCTTCTACGGGGTCGAGTTTTGCGGCGCGGCTGGCGGGATTCAGGCCGAAGAACACGCCCACGAACACGCTGAACACGAACGACACGACGCATGCGCCCGCCTGAATGGCGAACGGCTGACCGCGCACGTATTCCACGGCAAAACTCAGCGCGATGCCGAGCACAATGCCGAGCGATCCGCCCAGCAGCGTAATGCTCGCGCTTTCCACCAGAAACTGGCGGCGGATTGCGGCGGGGCTTGCGCCCAGTGCCTTGCGGATGCCGATTTCCTGCCGCCGTTCGGTGACGGTCACGATCATAATGTTCATAATGCCGATGCCGCCCACGAGCAGGCTGATTGCCGCAATGCCCGACAGCATGAGGCTGAGCGTCTGCGTAATCGTGCGCATTTGTTCTATCATAGTCTGCATGGACATGGCGTTGATTGAGCCTTCCGTGCCTGTCTTTTGCTCCGCCCAGGCGGTTATGTCGTTCACGATTTGTGTGCAGAACGCCGTGCTTTCTGCCTGTACCATTACCACGGATGCGTCGGGGTTGGGCGCGATTTTTTTTGCGTAGAATCCGCGCGGAATATAAATGCCCGACGTGCTGTTCTCCATGCCGCTCGTCTGTTCTTTCAGCACGCCGACGACGGAAAAACTGAACGGTACGTTGCTCGTGACCAAAAGGATTCCGCGCCCGACGGCGTTTCCGTCGGGAAAAAGCGACGTGGCGACCTCGCTGCCCAGAATAACTTTCTGCGCGCCGTATACGTCATCGGTCACGGTAAAATAGTCGCCGTAATCCAGGTCAAGCCCGTACATCTCAAGGTAGCCGGGTTCTATTGCCGTGCAGCTCGCCGTCACGCTCGTGTCGCCAAAACTGAGCGTCGCGGAAAGCGAATTCTTGTACCAGATTTGCTTGATGTTGCGCACGTTGTCGAACAGCTCCTGCCGGAACGTCTCGTCGAATTTGAGCGACACCGCCTCGCGCCTGCGCCGCATGAAGCCCGAGCTGACCTGCACCAAATCAAGCCCGCTCGACCCGAACGTGTCCTCGATCTGCCGGGTGGAGCTTTGTCCCATGCTCGTGATCAGGATGACGCTTGCCACGCCGATAATCACGCCCAGCAGCGAAAGAATCGTACGCGTCTTGTTGCGGGCAAAATTGCGCAGCGAATCGACAAAATCCTCAAGCATGCGCGCCCCCCGCGTCGTTCAGCGTGTCGCTTTGAATCAGGCCGTCCAGAATGCGGATGCAGCGTTTGGTGCTCGCGCCGATTTTTGGGTCGTGGGTGACGATGACGATCGTCGTACCCGCCGCGTTGATTTCGCCGAACAGTTCCAAAACGGCGTTGCCCGTGGAGCTGTCCAGCGCGCCCGTCGGCTCGTCGGCAAGGATGATAGAAGGGCGGGTGACGGTGGCGCGGGCAATGGCGACGCGCTGTTTCTGTCCGCCGCTCAGTTCATTGGGCAGGTGCGCGAGGCGGTTTTCCAGTCCCACGCGCTTGAGTGCGGTGTGCGCCCGGTCGCGGCGTTCGGCATGGTCGATGTTCTGGTAGCGCAGGGGAAGCATGACGTTTTCCAGCACGGTCATCGACGGCAGCAGGTGATACTGCTGGAACACAAAGCCGACCGTCTTGTTGCGCAGGACGGCAAGCTCGCGTTCGCTCATCTGCGCGGTCTCTTTGCCGCCGATTTCCACAATGCCCGAGGTCGGGCGGTCAAGGCAGCCGATCATGTTCATGCAGGTGGATTTTCCGCTTCCGCTCGGTCCCATAATCGAAACGAATTCGCCCTGCTTAATCTCAAAACTGATGCCCCGCAGCGCGTGTACGGATTCTTCGCCCATTGCGTACACTTTGGTCACCTCGCTCATGCCGATGACGCGTTTTGCCTCTTCCATACCAGCCCCGCTAAAACCGTGGCGGCGGCGCGCCGGCGTTCTGCCGGTTGCCGCTGCTTTTGGGCGCGCCACGAACGCTCACGCTCATTCTGCCGCTCTTGCCCGCGTCGCTCTGCGCCTTGAGGACTTCGCCGCCGGAAAGTCCGCTCAGCACGTTGACGTAGCCCGTGCCATACGGCTCGACTTCGACGGCGACTTTGGTCGCCTTGCCGTTTTCGAGGATTTCCACGAACGCGCTGCCTTTCTCATGGCCGATTGCGTAACGTTCCACCACGAGTTTCGTCTCCGGCTCGGTTATCTGGATTTTTCCCGTGAACGAAAAATTCGGCAGGATTGCTTCGGGAACGTCGTCAATGCGCACGGTCGCCTTGATGACGGTCGCGCCCCGGCTGGTCACCTCGCCGATTGCAGGGAAAGAGACCACGTAGCCTTCCACCGTGCCGTCATACGCCGGGAACGAAAACTGCACTTTCTGCCCGACAGCGAGTTTTGCTACGTCCGTTTCGGCAATCTCGACCTTTGCCGTCAGGTAGGATTTGTCCACGAGCGTGCCGATAGAATCTTTCGCTTCCAGATAGTCGTCTTCGTCCACGTCGAACGAGGCGATTACGCCGTCAAAGGTGGCGATGATTTTGCATTCGTCCACTTTCTGCACGAGCGAAGCCCGCTGCACTTCCATCAGTTTTATCTGCTGCGCCGCGCCCGTAATCCGTGTTGAGGCGAGGTCGTAGTCCAGCTTGGCGAGGTTGTACACCTGCGTCGTGTCGTCCACTTGCAAAAGCACGTCGCCTTTTTTTACCACGTCGCCTTCTTTTGCGTACACGGCGATGACCGTGCCGTCCGTTTTTGCCTGCAAGGTCTGTTCCTTTGCCGCGCTCGCCGTTCCCGCAATCTCAATGACGTTCTCATAGATTTCCTTGCGCACGCGGTACGTCACTTCGTCGGTTTTGCGGGACGATACGACGGCCATCCGCGCGCCGAACACGATGAGCGCGACCGCCACGACGGCAATCAGCGCGGCAAGCGCGCGTTTCATTCCTTTTGAAAGCCCGTTCTTTTTCATTGCGTCGCCTCACAAAACAGCAGCCGCGTCTCGTCATTGCACAGAATGACATCAATCGCGTTGATGAGCAGGTGTATCTGCGCCTTGCTGCGGTTGTCCCGCGCGTCGCGCCAGTCGCTTTCCGTCACGATTCCCTGCCGGTACCAGGCTTCCGTGTCTTTTTCCAGCTGCTCATACATGGCATATTCCTCTTGGTACGATCCTTTTTCCCAAATCAAATCGGCAATCTCCGTGGTTTTGTCCGCCATGTCGGTGGCGTAATCGTTTGCGGCAGACTGGACGGCGATTTCTTCCAGCTGCACGTCCAGTTCGTCCTGCTGTGCGTCGATGTTTGCCAGCCGCCAGGCGTTCGGATTCCAGGCGAGCGACAGCGTGTAGGACGGGTCGCCCGCGCTTGCGCCCGCCGCGTCGCCGTTCCCGAACAGTGTGCTGCCCGTGGCGAACGAAACGCCTGCCTTTGCCGTCAGTCCGTTCCAGGAGAACGCCAGCCCCGCGTCTACGGTGTCCGACTGTACCGACGCATTGGAGAACGTGTAGCCCGCGTTCGCTTTGAGCGTCAGCTTGTAGTCGGCATCGCGCTTGAGCTGCGCGATATACTTGTTCCATGCCGCCCGCTCGCTCGCCGCGTATGATTCTGCGGGGAATGCCTCCGGGTCGAGGATTTCCACGGCGGGAATGTCGAACGGCAGGAACGCTATTGCCACGTCGTACTGATTTTCTCCGTCCGTCGCCTTGACGTAATCCGTGCCGCATTTTTGGGCAAAGACTGCCGTTTCGCGCTCCAGCAGCCGCTCCGCTTCCGCCACGTCGCGCTGGTCAGAACGCACGCGCAAATCCGCTTTCTGATAGGTCGATGAGAGCGTCGCGTAGCCCTGCGCCTGCAATTTTCTGAGCGAAAGTTCATCGTCGTACAAATCGCCGCGCTTGGTCAGCACGTTCAGCGCGTAATTATACAGTTTTTTGAGCGCGGCATAAAAATCCCGCTCTGCCGTAATTGCCGCGTTGTGCGCGTCGCGCTGGGCCTCAAGCAGTTTGCGCTCCGCTTCCATGACGGTGATTTTCTTCTGCTTTGCCGCGCCCGTGATGATTCCCGTGGAGATTTCGAGCGAAGCGTCTTTCAGCGCGGTGTCGTCGTCGCGGGCAATCGTGACGGGAACGCGCGCGGAAATCGTCGTGTCGTTCGCCGCCGGGAGCGCGAGTTCTGCCTGCGGCTCAAAGCTGACGGTCGTTCCGTCCGAAGACGGCGCGATCCGAATCGTCCCCGAAGAGAGCGAAAAACTCATGCCGTTGTTGATTTTTGCCGCGTCAAGCGAAAGGGACGCGCTCTGTGCCGTGACCGCTGCTTTCTGGAACGTCAGGTCGTTGGCAAGGTAGCCCGACAGCAGCGCGTTCAGCCGGTTTCCGTCCGCCTGCGCACCGGCATATCCTATCGTTCCTGCCGTCAAAAAGAGGATGCCCCATGCCTGCCGAAAATTCCGCCGCGCCATACATACATAAAACGTTTTTTCCGCCAAATAGTTAGGTCGGCGGCGGATAATTTTGGCACGCCCGGTTTTGCGCGGTTTAGGCGAAGAGTTTTTGGACGAACGCGGTAATCGTGGCGATGAAATTTGCGCCTGCCACGAACGTTCCTGCCGTGCTGCCGATTGATGACAGCATGAACACGAGCAGTACGCGCAGGATACGGTTGCGGTAAAATCCCCTGAGGCTCGTCACGTCGTCCTGCAAGGTCTCCATGTCGGCGACTTTCGGCTTTTTGAGGACTGCCTGCACGATGCCTGTCACCATGCCGACCCCGATGAGCGGACACAGCGACGTAATCGGCGCGCCTACGAACGCGGTCAGCACGGTGAGCGGATGCCCGGCGGCAATCAGCGTGCCGATTGCGGCGAGCGCGCCGTTCCACAGCACCCAGGTGCCGAGCATGTCGGCGGCTTTCTGTTTGCCGCCAAAATAGAATCCCGCCGCAATGAGCGCCACAATCAGCGCGGGAATGACCCAGCCGGCGATTTTTGCGCCCGTCGTTTTTGGCGGCACGGCCGCGATGTCTGCCGTGTCCGCGGACGCTTCGCCGGCGGCAAGCGCGCGCAAATTCCGTTCTACGCCGGGGAGATGCCCCGCGCCCAATACGGCGGCGACGCGCGTTCCTTCTGCGTTCCAGATGTGCGCGGCAAGGTAGCGGTCGCGTTCGTCAATCAGCACTTCCTTGACTTTGGGCATGTACTCGGACAGCTCGCTCATCATGCTGTCCATTTCGCTGCGGTTCTTGAGGTTTTCGATCTGCTCGCTGTCAACGGTTTCTTTCTCGAACGCGCTTGTCAGGAGCGCGGCGAGCAGCTTGCATTTTCCCCACAACGAATTGCGCGCCCAGGCGCGACGCAGCGTCACTTGAATCGGGCGGTCAACCATGACGGTCTTGATGCCGCGTTCGGTCGCCGTCTCATAGGCCGCCTTCATCTCGTCGCCGGGATTTACGCCCATGTTCGCGCCCATGCGCCGCTGGAATCCGGCAAGCACCAGGTTCGCCAGCAGCAGGAATCCCTGTTTGTTCTTGAGCACTTTGATGATGTCCATCTTGCGCCAGCGTTCTTTGTCGTTGAGCGACGCAAGCCGCTGGGCATCCAGCTCAATCGCCACGCAGTCAAGGTCGTGCGCGCGGATATACGCGGTCACTTCGTCAATGCTTTCCTTTGAGATGTGCGCCGTTCCAATCAGCGTGATTGTGCGCCCGTTCAGTTCGAGGGTGCTTTCAGTTTGTGCCATCTGCGACGCTCCATTCGGCAAGGCGATATTCAAAGAACATCGGATTTTTCATACTGGTCACTTCCGCATAATATTTTCCGGCAAGCGTCGGATTGTTTTTCAGGTCAAAATACAGTGCCGTGTAGTACAAGAATTTTCCTTTTTTGGTGCGGTTCTGCTCGTTGACGACTTTCTGTACTACGCCTGCGTCGCCGGCCATGTCATGGTACATACGGACGACGGCGTATTCAAGGCTCTGCCGGTCCATGCCTTTCATCACGGTTTCGGTGAATTTTTTGAGCTGGGGAATGTCGTTCTCTTTCCAGTAGGTCGCCGCAATCATCAGCGCGTACGAGATATTCTGCGGATTCTTTGCGCGGGCTTTCTCAAACGCCGCGCGGGATTCTGCCCATTTTCCTTTTTTCCAGGCGAGCATTCCCAGCGATTCATAGGCGTAATAATACTGCGGATTTTTTTCGACGACCTTGCGGTAATACGTGTATGCGTCATCGAATCGGTTCAGCTCGTCGTACAGCCCGGCAAGATATGCGTAGCCCAGAAAATAATCGGGCGTGAGGGAGACGGCTTTTTTCCACGCCGCCTCTGCGCCGGCATAATCGCCCGTGTAGCGCGTGTACGTGCCCAAATCAAGGTAATATTCCGCGTTGTCGGGATCGGATTGGATAGCGCGGTTCAGGTAGTCGCAGGCGGCGCGGTAATGGCGGTTTTCGCCTTCCAGTTTGCCCAGATATGCCAGTGCCTGCGCGTTTTCAGGCTCGATGGTGAGAATCCGCTCAAAATAGGCGCGCGCGTCGGCATCTTTTTGCAGGTAATACGACATTTTTCCGTAGCTGAACAGCGCGTCCGTGTTGTTCGGCTCGGCGGCGACGGCTTTTCGGTAGTAATTGATTGCGTTGCGGTAACTGTGCTTGAGTGCCTGTTCGTCGCCCAGTTCCATGTTCGCGTCCGCGTTGTTCGGGTCGATGGCGAGAATCTGTTTGAGCAGGCGGCTTTTGGTCGCCGTGTCGCCCTTGTTTTTGGCGACCATCACGTTCAGGCTCAGGATATTCACGTCGTCCGGGTGCGCGGCGAGCAGGTCTTTTGCCAGGGTTTCGGCTTCGCCCTCGCGCCCGGACGTAAGCAGGAGCGACGCTTTGAGCATCTGCAATTCGTCGTCGCCTTCCATGCCTTCCGGCATCGCGTCAAACAGCGCGAGTGCCTGGGCAGTGTCGCCACTCGCAAGCATGTCGCTCACCCGCTGCACGAACTGCACTTCGGTCAGTACGGCCGGCGATTCTGCCGCGGCGGGCGGCTCAACGGTCGATTCATGCGCGTCCGCAGCCGGGGCGGTGGTCGCGCATGAAAGCGTCAGCATTGTGGCGATACACGCAGAAACAATAGAAACTTTTTTCATAATCGAGGACTCCTCATAGCATAGCGACACTTTACAATATAGTTGCATTTATCGCAATCATTAGTTACACTATACCGAATATGTTGCGCCATCCGGTCAAAAAGATTTTTGGTCTCACCGTATTATACAGCAGTATCATTATCGGTATATTCGTGCTTCAGTTTAAGAACGAATCCGTTATTTCGCGCAGTATCGGCTTGCTCCGCATGACGCTCGCGCAGACACAGCGGGCGGACGGTACGACCGCGCTCAAAAATACGGTGCGCGTCTCATTCAAAGGAATTTCGTTCACGGCCGATGACGTAACGCCCGCCATATTGCTGCGGAACGCGCAGGAGCCGATTCCGCTCACGTTCGTTTCTTGGGAACAGCGCGATGACAATGCCTTTACGTTCCTGTTCAGCGAAGACGTTGCGATTACGTTTGCCGTGTCGGACAAGACAGAACAGGCCGCGCTCACCGTTTCCGCGCAGTTGCCGCGGGATGCGGAGCGGCTTTCGTTGAGCTATAAGACTGCCGAAGGCTATTCGGCGACGGAACCGTCGGCTTCGCGCCAGTTGATCAGCGCAAAGAACGCGCAGTATGTGCTTTCGGCGGCTTCGTTTGCGGGGGAGACGATAGTTCTGTCTCCGGCAATGCTGACGGCGACGTATGCCCTGTATGAGCCGGTCACGACGTTCGCCTTTGAGAACGTCTCCGCAAGCACGCCGCTCGCCGCGCAAAATCTGTATAGAGATAATGTGCAGAATGTGCGGGATGCGGTTGCCGCCATTCCCGTGGAGACCATGCGCGATCCGTCGCAGGGCAACGAGGCTGCCGTCATCGCCTATCTTGCCGAGCAGGCTTCGCGCGGAAACTACGCTGACGCGCTCAAAAAAATTCCCGATTCGTTCCGCAACAGCTCGCGGCGCACATATCTTTCCGCGCCGTTCTTTAACTCGCTTGTCTCTATGAATCAAAGCCTGACGATGGTCACCGAAAATATGCGCGGCATGATTCAGCATGCGGTCGCGCAGAAAAATCTTGCCGTTTTTGGCAACACGGCTCTTGTCGATTATATGCTGCGCGAAAGCACGGATGCCGACGTGCGCTCGCTTGCCGCGCTGCCCGCCGCGCTCGCCGATTTTGCGCCCACCGTCGAGCAGGCAAGCAATATCCTGCGCGTGTACGTCGCCTTGGCAAAAGCATCGTCCGCATTGGCGGATTCGCTTGCGCCCGTTGTTCCGGCGTGTCTTTCGGTCGTGCAGGACGCATGCGTGTTTGAGAACGATACGCTCCGCCTGACGGAAAAGGAATCGCCCCTGCCGTTCTTGCAGGCGGTGGAGGCGGGAAAATCGCTGCTTGATTACGGCGCATACCGCGCGGATCAGGCGTGTCAGATATGCGGGCGGCTGCTGGTCAACACGGCATTCGCGCAGGCTTCCGACCAGGACACGCGCGCGCTTGCGGAACTGTATCCGCTTTTGGTGGAAAATTCGTTCTATCCGCATTACAGCCTTTTGGGAACGTTCGGCACGAACAAAGTCTGGGCGTGGTCTGCCGCGCGCGGGCTTTCGTATGCGGAGCAGCGCGGCGGCGACACGGGCACGATTACGATTGATTTTCCGGCGGACGACACGCATTATCTCATCATCAAAGGCATCCGCCCGTTTGAGGGCATTGAAATCTACGGTATGCCGTTCCGCACCGACCCGCGCTTTGAAAGCTACAATTCTTCCGGCTATGTCTACGATGAACAGACGCAGACTTTGTTCCTCAAGTCGCGCCACAAAACCGACCGCGAAATCATCCGGCTGATGTACCGTCGCCCGCACGTTGAGCCACAGCCTGCCCCGGCGCGCCAAAGCGCGGCACAATCGGACGACTCTGTTCCTGCGCAACCGCCGGCGGAATTGTCCGAGACAGGCGACGAGTGACGCGCGCGGCTTGTCTGCCGCATAAAATTTTCATAATTTTAAACAAATTTTCAAAAACTATGCTATAATGAAATCGACCGCACAGGTGGCGGATTTGGAGTTTCTGTGAACAAGCGCGACTTTCCCAAAATTCATTTTTACGATCAGGATTTTGTAGATATTTACGACAACTCATGGACATGGCTCTCAAATTTTTGGCTGGACGGCAAGACTGCCGAGCCTGCTTCCGACGGCTATTTCATTTATCCGGACGGCGACAAAACCGTCATCGATCAGCTCGACGCGATTTTCTCATCGTTCTTTTTGGTGTACTCGAACCGCAATTTTCCGGCGAATCAGAACCTTGATTTTTTCTACGCCCGGCAGGAGCCGAACGGCGCGATTCGCTGGCGGTACTACGCAAAAACCGAAACGCCCGTCGCTGATCCCGCCAATGCGCATGGCGTGGGCTTGCCCCTTTTTGCCTGGGCGGAATTCAACTTGTACCACAAGTCGGCGAACAAGCGGCGCATAAAAGAAGTGCTTCCCATTTTGCAAAAATACATGGACTGGATTGACGTGACGTTCAAGCAGGAAAATGGTCTGTATGCCGCGCCCGTTGCCGCAAGCACGATGTTCAATTCGCCGCGCGTGGGCGTGCGCTATCCGGTCGATTTCAATGCGGCATTGGCAATCAACGCGGCGCACATGAGTGCGCTTGGCGACATTCTGAACGATAAGGACATGAGTTTTCAGTACAAGCGGCTGTATTTCAGCCTCAAGACGCGCATCAATTCGCTCATGTGGGACAGCGACACGGGCTTTTACCACGATCTTGACGCGGACGGGAATCGCCTGCCGCTCAAATCGATTGCGGGATTTTGGCCACTGCTTGCGGAAATTCCCAACGCGGACAAGGCGGAGACGCTCATCGCGCATCTGTCCGACCCCAAAACGTTCGGCACCGACCATCCGTTCCCGACGCTGAGCGCGGACAGTCCGTCGTTCAGCGAAAACGGCGAGGCGTTCTGCGGGAGCGTCTATCCGGCGTTCAATTTTATGGTCATCAAAGGGCTGGAAAAATACCAGCGGTTTGACCTTGCGCGCGAATGTTCTATCCGTCACCTGTATTTTATTTTGGAGGGGCTGACGCCGGCGGCGGGTGGCAAGGGCGATTTGTATGAGGCATACAAGCCGTGCAAAGAGGGGTTTGCCACGTACAGCGCGGACGACCAGTTCCCGCGCAAACGTTACCTTGCCACCGTGGGGCTGTCCACAATCGCGCTGATGATAGAGAACGTCATCGGTCTGAATATCAGCCTGCCGCGCAAAACGGTGGACTGGATTATTCCCAACATGGAAATCATGGGGATAGAAAAACTGTCGCTCAAGCGCAATCTCATTACCATTTTGAGCAACAAAAGTACGCGCGGCTGGGAAATTCAAATGGAAAGCGAAAAGTTGTATTACTTTACGATTAACATTTTGGATCAGAAGAAAAAGACATTGCCCATTCCGTCGGGAAAATGCTCCATGCTGATTGACAAATTATAGCGATACGAATAAAAAACGGTCGGTGTCCGCCGACCGTTTTTCGTTGCTGCTAGTTGTTCGCCTTTTTGATGGCAAGATAATCTGCCATGCGCTTTGCCGCAATCTTGTTTTCTTCTGCGGCGCGCTTTTTCATGCTATCCAGCGCGGTCTGCATATTGTTCACCATCAGAATGGGCTGTCGCGTCGCGTCCAAGGCATCGCGCCAGAACGCGCCTTCGGGGTCAACCTTGTTGCGCTTGAGCGTAATCAGTTCCATGGGCAGATACACGAATTTGTCGTGGATCAAGCCGACCACGCAGCGGGTTTTTCCTGCCATTGCCGCGTGTACCGCATTGTTGCCCAGACGCTCGCACAGCACGGAGTCGTTTGCCGTCGTAACCGCCGAGCGAATCTGATAGCTGGGGTCGATGTACTTGAGGTTGACGTGGATGCCCTTTACGTCAAAATATCCGTTGATTTTGTCGCGCAGGAACGTGCCGATGTCGGAAAGTTTTTTGTTGCCGCTCGCGTCTTTTTGGTTCAGGTTTTCCAGCAGTTCCTGTCCCGCGCCTTCGGCAACGACGATGACCGCGTGGTGGCGGTCACGGATACGGTCTTCAAGGTGCGCCAAAAATCCGTTCGGTCCGTCCAAGTCAAACGGCACTTCGGGAATAAGGCAGAAATTCGTCTCGTGGCTTGCCAGCGTGCTCGCCGCCGCAATGAAGCCGGAATCGCGCCCCATCAGTTTGACCAAACCGATGCCGTTCACCTGCGAGTGCGCTTCCATGTGGACTGCCGCAATCGCTTCTTTTGCGTTCTGCACCGCCGTCTCAAAGCCGAACGAATGGTCGAGGAACAGCAGGTCGTTGTCAACGGTTTTGGGAATGCCGACGATAGCGACTTTCAGCCCACGCCGCGCCGCTTCCTGCGACACTTCAAGCGCGCCGCGCTGAGTGCCGTCGCCGCCGATGATGAACAGCATATTGACGCTCAGCGATTCGATTGCGTCGCAGATGTCGGTCACGCGGTCGCCGCCGCCCCGGCTCGTTCCCAAAAATGATCCGCCGATTTTGTGGATGTCGTCCACCACTGCCGGGGTCAGGTCGATTGTGTCAAAACCTTGCTCCGGGAAGAAGCCCTTGAATCCAAAGCGGAAACCGCGGATTTTCTTTACGCCGTAGCGATACCACAGACAGCGCACCACCGCGCGGATAACATCGTTCAGGCCGGGGCACAGACCGCCGCACGTGCAGATTCCCGCCGTCACATGCGCGGGGTTGAAGTAGATATGTTCGCGCGGGCCTGCTTTCTGAATCAGGTTCGTGCCGTCAAGCGGGTCGTCCGGGTCGTTGTTTTCCATAAAGACATTCACCTTGTAGCGCACGAAAGACGAATCCTTTACGTAGTTCGCCTTAAAGTCGCCGTGCTGACGCGCAAGCTGAATGGGAGAGGGCACTTTGCACGGTCCCAGCTGTTCGATGGTAAAGTCGAATTGTTCGTTCATTTCTGCCATAAAAAATCCTCTGCGATTAGTATACTGAAAACCGCAACTTACTTCAATAAGACAATCCGCCGCATTGCGCCGGGGCGGATGCCGGTTTTCCCCGCCCTTTATCTCCCGGCGGCTTTTCACTATACTGTCCGTATGGCTGGATTTTACGATTGGTTTGACGTTGTTGTCACGGGCGGGGGACACGCGGGGGTTGAGGCTTCGCTGGCGAGCGCGCGCATGGGGCTGAAAACGCTGCTCGTCACGCAGAGCATCGACGCGATTGCCCGCATGAGTTGCAACCCGTCAATCGGCGGCATCGCAAAAGGCAACATCGTGCGCGAGGTTGACGCGCTCGGCGGCGAGATGGCAAAACTCATTGACCGCAGCATGATTCAGTTCCGTATGCTCAACAAAAGCCGCGGTCCTGCCGTTCAGTCTCCGCGCAGCCAGGCGGATAAAATCGTGTACGCGCAGCTGGCGCGGCATATCGTGGAGACTACGCCGAATTTGTTCACGCTTATGGACACGGTGACCGACATACACACCGTGGCGAGCGACCAGCCGTTGCCGCCCCAAAGCGGCAGTGCCGTTGCGGGAACGATTCCCGGCGAATCGGCGGCGCAGGAGCTTACCGAAGCGGCCGCGAGCGGTATGCGCCAGAAAGTGACGGCCGTCGTCACTGAGCGCGGGCGCGTCATTCCGTGCCGTGCCGTCGTGCTGACGACGGGGACGTTTTTGGGCGGGCGCATTTTTATTGGCGAATACGACGCGCCATGCGGGCGGCTGGGCGAGCGGGGCGCGGAAGGGCTGACGGACGCGCTCAGGCGGCTTGGCTTTACGACGGGGCGCTTGAAAACGGGAACGCCGCCGCGCATTCTGCGCCACACGGTCGATTTTTCTTCGTTTGAGCCGCAGGCAGGCGATGCCGAAATCGTGCCGTTCAGTTTTGACGACGAATCGGTGGATCGCCCGATGGTTCTGTGCTATTTGGTCTACACGAATGAGGAGACGCACGCGATTATCCGCGCGAATATCGGCCGCTCCCCGCTGTACAGCGGAAAAATCAGCGGAATTGGGCCGCGCTACTGCCCGTCAATTGAAGACAAGGTGATGCGATTCGCCGACCGTGAGCGGCATCAGCTGTTCATTGAGCCGGAAAGCCTGCTGACTGACGAAATCTACCTGAACGGCTTGTCGTCCTCGCTCCCCGAAAGCGTACAGGATGCGTTCGTGCGTACGCTTCCCGGTTTTGCCGGTTGCGTTATCAGCCGTCCTGCCTATGCCGTGGAGTACGATTACGTTGAGCCGACGCAGCTTTTTCCGTCGTTGGAGACGAAGCGTGTCGCGGGGCTTTTTCATGCGGGGCAAATCAACGGAACGAGCGGCTACGAAGAGGCGGCGGGGCAGGGCTTGGTGGCGGGAATCAATGCGGCATTGTACGCGCGCGCCCATGCCGATATGTGCGGGGCATTGTCCGCCGCACAGCCGGAATCTGACCGCCTGGCGCAAGATTTCGCTGCCAAAAACCAAAAATCGCTCCCCGTCTGGCAGCCGCTGGTGCTCGGGCGCGACGAAGCCTATATCGGCGTGCTGATTGACGATTTGGTGACGCTCGGCACAAAAGAGCCGTACCGTATGTTCACCGCCCGCGCCGAATATCGCCTGAAACTCCGCCATGATACCGCCGACCGCCGCCTGGTGCAGAAAGCGTGTGCGGTCGGGCTGAAGACGCAGGCGCAATTGGACGCAGTGAACGAAAAATATGCGCAGGTTGCCGCCGCCACGACGTTGTTGGAAAAAGATGCGTCCGCGCAGAATCCCGGCTTTTCTGCCGTGGTCTGGGAGCTGGCGCAGGAAGATTTTAAATACAAATATTACATCGAAAAACAGGACGCGCGGGTCGCCAAGTTGCGCCGCATGGAAGACCACAAGATTCCCGCGCAGTTTGATTATGGCAAGATTCCCGCGCTCAGTGCCGAGTCGCGCCAAAAACTGGAGGACGTGCGCCCGCTCACCTTGGGGCAGGCAAGCCGCATCAGCGGCATCCGCAATTCGGACATCATGCTGCTGATGCTGTACCTGCGCTGACGTACTGGCGCGCAGTTATTTCCAACTCGCTTCCACTTTTTTTGCCCAGGCGTTCTTTTCGTCGTCGCTCAGGAACGTGGCGGCAAAACTGTTCAGCACCAGCTGCTTGATTTCGTCCTTGGTAAAATGCAGTTTGCTGTACAGGTTCCAGTATTCGTCAAGCAGGCTGACTTTGAAGAACAGCGGATCGTCCGTGTTGACAGTGACGAGCAGTCCTTTGTCAAAAAACGCGCGGATTGGGTGCTGTTCGAACGACGGCACGTATTTTTTGGTGAACACATTGCTCGTCGGGGCGACTTCAAGCGGAATCCGTTCGCTCTTGAGCCGTTCCATCAGCGTTTCGTCCTGTATGGCGGAAATGCCGTGTCCGATTCGCGCGGCGTGCAGCACGTCAATCGCGTCCCGGATTGACCAGGCGTCCACGTCCTCGCCGGCGTGCGCCACGGTTTTCAGCCCGTTCGCCCGCGCCCGCTCGAACACCGGCCCAAAACCCTTGCACGGGCCTTTGGATTCCGCGCCGCCTAAGCCAATGCCAATCACGGCGGGAATCCGGTGGGTGAGCAGCATGTCCAGGTTCTTTTCGGCATTCTCCAGCCCGAACGTGCGCGACACGTCCACGAGCACCTTTACGTCAACGCCCGTTTCTGCCTTGATTTTGGCGATATTCGTGCTGAAATTCTGCATGATGTCGGCGTAGGCAAAGCCTTTTTTGATGAATGCCGACGGCGCGAAGAACACTTCCGCATACGAAATGCCGTTGTCCGTGATGTACTGCTGCAAATCGGCGAACACGAGGTCAAAGTCTGCGACCTCGCTGAACATATCCTGCACTTTCAGGAACGCGGCGATAAATCCGTTGAGGTCTGCGTAGCTGAACAGGTCTTCCAGCTCCGCGTCGGTCAGTTCCGCGCCGTTCTTTTTGCGCGACAGTTTTTTAATCGATGCCTTGCTGATGACCGCCTCAATGTGCAGGTGAATTTCTGCCTTGGGAATCGCCTTGAGAAATGCGTAGAACGCTGCTTTTTCCATCATAACGTCTGCTCCTTGTCGTCTTGCACGACTTTGCTGAAAATATCGGTTCCTTAATTTTCAACAACGAGCGAATCTTCAGATTCGGGAGTTGTTGAAAACGCCATTTTGCAACGAAGTGAAAAATGGCACTGAATAAGCGAGTTTGCAACGCAAACTCGAAGTTAAAATCCGCAACGTAATTTTAGTTGCGGATTTTAACTTCGGCACGAATTAGTGCCCCGGCAATGTCCGCTCCAGTTCGTCCACGATTGCGGCAAAGGTGTCGAGCGCGCTCTGCGTCGGCTCGGTGCTTTCCATGTCAACGCCCGCCGCGCGCAGGCTTTCGATCGGATAGCGCGACCCGCCGCTTTTGAGGAAGGCAAAGTAGTCGTCGCGTTCGCTCTTGCCGCCGTTGGTGACGCGTTTTGCCAGCGCGAGCGCGGCGGAAATGCCGGTGCTGTATTTGTACACGTAGAACGCAGTGTAAAAGTGCGGGATGCGCAGTCCTTCCAGGTCGCTTGTCGGCTCGAATACCATGTCGCTGCCAAAATACTGCTCCAGAAGCCCGCGGTAGATGCCGCGCAGGATTTGCGCGTTGAGCGGCGTACCGTTTTCCGCGAGTTCGTGCGCCTTCAGCTCGAATTCGGCGAACATCGTCTGGCGGTGGAGCGTGGCAAGAATGTCGTTTGCCCGCATGGCGAGCAGGTACGCGCGCGTGTCCTTGTCCACCGCGTTTTTCAGCAGATACTCGAACAGCAGCTCCTCGTTGAACGTGGACGCGACTTCCGCCTCAAAAATCGTGTAGTCGTAGCTCATAAACGGATTGTTCGTCTTGCTGTAATGGCTGTGCATGCTGTGTCCGCCCTCATGGATCATGGTGAACACGTCGCGGACGGAAGAATCCTTGTAATTGAGCAGAATGTACGGATAGCCCGTGTACGCGCCCGAAGAGAACGCGCCGCTGCGCTTGCCCTTGTTCTCATAGCGGTCAACCCAGCCGTGCAGCAGCCCGTTGCACAGAATGTCGGTGTAGTCCGTGCCAAGCGGCGCGAGCGCGTTGCGGCAGAGTTCCACGGCGGATTCATAGCTCGTCTTACGGTCGATATGCGCGGCGAGCGGCACATACACGTCGTAGTGGCGCAGCTCGTCAAGGCCGAGCACTTTCTTGTGCAGGGCATAGTAGCGGTGAAGCGCGGGCAGATTTTTGTGCACGGTGTCAATCAGGTTGTGGTAGACCGAAAGCGGCACGTTGTCGCCGAATAGCGCGGCCTCAAGCGACGATCCGTAGCCGCGCGCGCGCGCCTCGAATATGTCTTGGCTGACCGACCCGGCATAGAGCGACGCAATCGTGTTCTGGTGCTGCTCGAACGCCGCGTAGAATTTTCCGTAGGCTTCCTTGCGCACGGCGCGGTCGCTCTGTTCCATAAAAAGCGTATACGTGGCATGCGTGAGCGGCTCGTCCGTGCCGTTTACGTGAACCGTGCCGAACTGCAAATCCGCGTTGTTCAGCAGCGAGAACGTCTTGTGCGCAGTCTGTGCGCTTTCCGCCTGAAGCGCGAGCAGCCGTTCCTCCTGTTCGGAAAGGATATGCGGCTTCATGCGCAGCCGTTTGGCAAGGTAGACGCGGTAATCGTCAAACGCCGCGTCCTGTATCCATACGCGGATCGTTTCGTCGGCAATCGCCATAAGCTCGGGAAAGAAAAAACTTGCCGCAGAATCCGCCTGCGTAATCGCCATGGTCACGCGCCCTTCACGCTCCTGCGCGGCGGCATCACCCAAATCGGCGGCATAATGCAGGCTCGCGTACTGCGCCACCAGCTCAATCGTGCGTTCGAGGCGTTCCAATGCTTTGAGCGCGCCGAGCAGCTGTGCCGCAGAATCGCCCAGCGTCCCCTTGAACGCGGCGAGCGTTTCGGTCAGCGCGGGAATGCTCGCCAGCGCGGCTTCCCAGTCGTCGTCAGATTTGTAAAGCGTCGATAAGTCCCAGCGGTCTGCCGCGGGAACGTCCGCCCGGTTCGGAATGGAATGTTCAGCCATACCCACAGTATACCACGCTTTGCCCAAATGCGCAAAGGCTGATGAGCGGGGGAAGTCCGCTGACTGAATTTTGACGAGCGGCGAAATGCCGTTGCTTGCCCAAACGAATTTTTGAGGACCGGCAAAACGCCGTTGCCCGTCCAGGCGTGATTTTGACGACCGGCAAAACGCCGTTTGCCGTCCAGACGTGATTTTGCCGACTGGCAAAATGCCGTTGCCCGTCCAGACGCAATTTTAGCGACCGGCAAAACGCCGTTGCTCGTCCAGACGCAATTTTGACCAACGGCGCGGCATCTGCGGTTCGTATTGACAGGCTTTGCGGAAACGTACTAGCATAGGCGCATGACGGTTAGCGCAGACGGCGGGAACGCACATTCGGACATCGCCATTTTGGTCATTGACATGCAGAACGACTTCGTGCTTCCGGGCGCGGTGCTGTGCGTCGCCGGGGCGCAGGCGACCATTCCGACGATACAGGACTTGCTTTCGCACGGGCGGGCAAAGGGCTGGCATGTCATCCACGTGATTCGCGAGCATCGGTATTCCGGCTGCGACGTGGATATGCCGCGCGTTCCGCTGTTCACCGACGGAAGGCAGGGCTACTGCGTGCCGGGCACGAAAGGCTGGGAAATCGTGGAAGGGCTTGAACCGCAACGGGGCGACATCATCGTGAGCAAACGGCGCAACAGCGGCTTCTTCCAGACGGAACTCGACCTGGTGCTGCGGCGGCTCGGCGTAAAAACCGTCGTCATCGCGGGAACGCAGTATCCCAACTGCGTGCGCGGCACCGCCGTCGATGCGATGAGCTACGACTACAACACCGTCGTCTGCACCGACGCATGCTCCGCAAAAACGCCGGAAGTCGCCGAAGCGAATATCTTTGACATGAAGAACATGGGCATCACCTGCATTCCGCTTGCGGAAGTGAAAAAACGGCTGTAACGCCGGGAAAATAATTATTTTGCACATCGATGATAATCAACGCTTCTTTCATTTTTTTGAGTTCTTCCCAT
>CAMWTK010000028.1 GCA_947177175.1 uncultured Treponema sp. | reverse complement strand
TGGAAGACGACGTGCTGGAACCAAATGCGATTGATTTTGCGGACGATGGCGACGAAATTCTGCCGGAAGCGGAAACAATCGGCTTTGACGAAGCCTTTATTGACGATGACGAACCAATCGAAGCAACGGAAGAACCCGAGCCGAAAAAGCCGAGCCTTGAAGAAATCTTTGCCGAAATGGATGCCGACGCGGCGGACGATCCCGTGTTCGGCGAAGAAAAAACCGTCATCTCCGTTGCGCCCGTCCCGGAAAACGTCGATCCGCTTGCGCCGCCCGTCGTTGACGCGGACGGACATTTGTTCGCGCAGTCTGAGCCGCCTGTTTTTGCCGAAAACTCTGCCGATCCGCAGCCTGCGCAGGACGATTTTTCCGCAGATGACGAGCGCGTCGTCCATTTGGAAAGCCCTGGGCCGCTCGTGGAAGAGCCGAAAATCGAAAGGCGAAGAATCCGCGGGCCGTACAAAATTCCGAGTGACTTGCTGGACACGTATTCCAACGGCGAATATTGGCTGATTGACGAAGAGACAAAACAGGCCGCAAGCGATTTGAAGGACACGCTCAGCGAATTCAAAATCGAAGCGGAAGTGACGGGCATCCGCAAAGGACCGGTCGTTACGATGTTCGAGATTTTGCCCGCGCCGGGTGTCAAATTGAGCAAAATCGTCGCCTTGCAAGACAACATCGCGCTCCGCCTGGCGGCAAGTAGCGTCCGCATCGTCGCGCCCATTCCCGGCAAGCACGCCGTCGGAATCGAAGTGCCGAACAAAGAACGCGCGGTGGTCAGTTTTAAGGAAATCGTGGATTTGGATTTGCCGCAGTTCAGCAAAATGGCGATCCCGGTCATTTTGGGCAAGGATATTTCCGGCGAGCCGCGCGTGCTCGACCTTGCAAAAACGCCGCATTTGCTCATTGCCGGTTCGACGGGCGCAGGAAAATCGGTCTGCGTGAACAGCATGATTCTTTCTATTTTATACAAACGCAGCCCGCAAGATGTCAAGCTGATTATGATTGACCCCAAGGTCGTGGAGCTTAAACTGTACAACGACATTCCGCACTTGCTCACGCCGGTTATCACCGAAAGCAAGCGCGCGTTCCAGTCGCTCCAGTATTGTCTGTGCGAAATGGAACGCCGTTACGCCTGCTTGGACGGCATGGGCGTACGCGACATTGCCAGTTACAACAAGCGGATTGTGGAGCGCAACATCGCGGCGGAAAAATTGCCGTACATCGTGGTGATTATCGACGAATTTGCCGACCTGATGGCGACGACGGGCAAGGAACTGGAATCGACGATTGCGCGGCTTGCCGCCATGAGCCGCGCCGTCGGCATTCATCTGGTGCTTGCGACGCAGCGTCCCTCAATCGACGTGATTACGGGGCTGATTAAGGCGAACATTCCGAGTCGCATTGCGTTCATGGTTGCGTCAAAAATGGACAGCCGCATCATCATTGACCAAGTGGGCGCGGAAAAACTGCTCGGCAAGGGCGATATGCTGTTTGCGAGCGCGACCGACCCGTTCCCCGTGCGTATTCAAGGCACACTCGTCAACGACAACGAAGTGGAGCACGTGGTCGAATTCGTCAAACAATACGGCGAGCCGGAATACATTGACGACGAGATTTTTGTTGACGATGACGACGATGACAGTTCTGGGCCGGGGCTGTTCGGCGACGGCGATGACCCGCTATATGACGAAGCCTTGCAGATTGTGATGCAGGCGGGCAAGGCGAGCGCAAGTTATATTCAGCGGCGGCTGAAAATCGGGTACAACCGCGCCGCCCGTCTGGTGGAAGAAATGGAAGAGCGCGGAATCGTCGGTCCGGCAAACGGTTCCAAGCCGCGCGAAGTCATCTGCGTACCGTAAAAACGCCCGCCAATCCGGCGAAAAAAAAATCCCTGCTGATTGTAGCAGGGATTTTTCGTTATAAGTCAAATGTTACTTTGCTTTCTTTGCCGTCGTTTTCTTCGGTTTTTCGGCGGCTGCTTTTTTTGCGGACGGCACATTCTTGTTTTCAATGCACACTACCACGCTGTTGTCGGTGCTGCTGAACGGGGCGGGAATGTATTTGTCTGCTTCCCAATCGTTATCCCAGCGGCTGCCGTCCAACAGATAACGGAACTGATATTCCTTGCCGGTCGCCAATTCGAGTTCTACTGAAAAAGAACCGTCTTTTGCTTTTTTCAGCGGTGTTTCAGTACTGCTCCAGCTATTAAAATCTCCGGCGATTGAAATTGATTTTGCACCTTGCGCAGCTTCTTTTTTTACCGTAAAAACAACCGTGCATTTTTTTCCGTCGGCAGAAAATGTCTTTTTTAATGACATAACCTTTTACCTCAATTTGTTTTTAAAGACAATAATTCGGAGATAACATCTCACTACGCAGTCAGTATAATGAAAAGTTTTTTTTTAGTACAGTAGTTAGGGAAATTTTATGACAAAATAGGTGATTTTTTCTTGTTTTAGGACGAATTTTGTTGCTGATTTTGAAAAAATGCAATATAATAGCTTAAATAAATCCCGTTGATTTATCCAAATTGCAGACGGGGACCGTTCCTGCGGAGCGGCGAATTTTGCTAAACAGGAGGCTCTGGTATGAGCGCTGTCTTATCAAACAATCATTATCTTTTTACATCGGAATCAGTGGGCGAAGGTCACCCCGACAAACTGTGCGATCAGATTTCCGATGCCATTTTGGATGCGTGTCTTGCGCAGGATTCCGAAAGCCACGTTGCATGCGAGACGTTTTCGTCCACGGGGCTGGTGCTGATTGGCGGCGAGCTGATTACGAAAAACTCCGTTGATTTTCAGAAAATTGCCCGCGATGTGGCGCGGGATATCGGCTACACGGATGCCGATTACGGGTTGGACTGCAATACCATGGCAGTGTTGAATATGATTCACGCGCAAAGCCCCGACATCGACCAGGGCGTTGAGGGGCACGGGCTTGTGGAATTCAAAGGCTTGCAGGGCGCGGGCGATCAGGGCATGATGTTCGGCTTTGCCTGCAACGAAACCCCCGAACTGATGCCCGCGCCGATTATGTACGCGCACAAATTGTTGCGTCGCGCTGCCCGGCTGCGGAAAGACAAGACGATTGGTTGGCTTCGTCCCGACGCAAAAAGTCAGGTGACGATTGAGTACGAGGGACACAAGCCCGTCAGAATCGATACGGTCGTCGTCAGTCATCAGCATGACCCCGACGTGAGTTATGAGACGATAAAAGAACGCATCGTCGAAGAAATCATCAAGCCCGAGCTTGAGCCGACCGGCTTGCTTGATGAGCGGACCAAGTATTTTGTCAATCCGACGGGGCGTTTTGTGATTGGCGGACCGTTCGGCGATGCGGGTTTGACCGGCCGCAAAATCATCGTGGACACGTATGGCGGCATGGGACGGCACGGCGGCGGCGCGTTCAGCGGAAAAGATCCGTCCAAGGTTGACCGTTCTGCCGCGTACATGGCGCGGTATATCGCAAAGAATGTGGTCGCCGCCGGGCTTGCCGACCGTTGCGAAGTGCAGCTGGCATACGCAATCGGCGTTCCGTTCCCGGTCTCAATTATGGTGGACACGTTCGGCACGGAAAAAGTGGTACGTGAGAGCATCACCAAAGCCGTCAAGGAAGTGTTCGACTGTACGCCCGCCGGCATTGTCAAGACGCTGGATTTGAAACGCCCGATTTACTACCCGACTGCGGCATACGGACATTTCGGCCGGAGCGAATTCAGCTGGGAAAAAACCGACAAGACGGGCGCGCTGAAAAACGCAATCAAATAAATTGATCGTGCGTCGTATTATCCCGTGCAGAACGTTGCGCGGGATTTTTTATTCGCGCGGAGGGTTTCATACCCCGACGCTCGCGCAGGAAACTACGTTGCGAACGCTGGAAACTACGTTGCGAATAGCGTCGTAATAAAGGGTATAAAACCCGACTGCGATACCTTATAAAGAACAACATACCTCGATGCTTGCGTCGAGGTATGTTGATGGAGATGAGAAATGCAGTTGCTGTCAGAAGAACAAATCGTGGACGTAATGGAACGTTTTAAGGCGCGCAATCCCGATCCAAAATCGGAACTCGTCTGGAAAGATCCGTACACGCTGCTGGTGAGCGTGGTGCTGAGCGCGCAGGCGACCGACAAAAGCGTCAATCTTGCCACGGAAAAATTGTATGCCGTTGCGGACACGCCGCAAAAAATACTCGCGCTCGGCGTTGACGGGCTGATTCCGTACATAAAATCAATCGGGCTGTACCGGACAAAAGCGGAACACGTCATTGCGCTGAGCCGCAAGTTGCTGGATGAATTCGGCGGCACCGTGCCGCATGACCGGGACGCGCTCATGACATTGCCCGGCGTGGGGCGCAAGACGGCGAACGTGGTGCTGAACGTCGTCTGGGACGAACCGACCATGCCCGTGGACACGCACCTTTTGCGCATCTGCCCCAAAATCGGCTTGGCGGAAGGTACGACGCCCGCACAGGTGGAGCAAAGTCTGCTTGCGCGCATTCCGCCGCAGTATCTGAATCATGCGCACCATTGGCTTATTTTGCACGGCCGGTATGTCTGCACGGCGCGCAATCCCCGGTGCGCCGACTGTTTTCTGCAAGATGTGTGCAAGCACAACGCATAGCATTTTTTCGCGCTATCGGGTAGAATAACGGCGGAGGTGCGTATGTCTGTTTTTGGAATCGTTATGACCGCGCTTATGTGCGCATGTGGCGTGGCGGTGGTTGTGTATATCGTCGGTATTTTTCTCCGGCGCGACCACAAATCCATTGCCGAAACGATACGCGGTAATGACGAAAAATACGAATAATGCTATAATGGCAAACATTTTTTAGAAGGCGGTTTTTCATGGAAGAGACGACGACAGTATTAGATACGGTCAAGACTGCGGGAACTGAGGCGATTCAGGAGACATGGCAGCTGCTGCATATCGACGATTTGCGACGGTTTATCACATGGGAAAACCTGATACACGTGGGAGTCTCGCTGATAACAATGCTGATTTTCTACATCGTGTATCGCATCATCAAAGGTGTCGTCAGGAAACGGCTTGCTGTCAACATGAAACCTGTCCTCGTGCAAGGCATTTCAAAAATCATCAGTTATGTGTTTTATGTGCTGATGGTCATGTATGTGCTCGGACTGTTCGGCATTAACCTGAGCGCGGTATGGGGCGCGGCGGGTATTGCGGGCGTTGCGATTGGCTTTGCCGCGCAGACTTCGGTCAGCAACCTGATCAGCGGTTTGTTCGTGGTGACCGACAAGGCGATGAAAATCGGCGATTTTATTGAAGTTGACGGCGTGAGCGGTACGGTCGATGCCATCAGTTTTCTTTCGGTGCGCGTGCATACGGCGGACAATCAGCTGGTGCGCATTCCGAATTCGCTGATTATCAACAACAAGCTCAAAAACTACGCGACCTATGATTATCGCCGCTATGTGTTTGAATTTTCCGTCGATTATTCCAGCGATTTGGACAAGACGCTTGAGGCAATCAAACAAGTGCCCGCGCGCTGTCCGACCGTGGTGACCGACGAAGGCCATGAGCCGGCGGCATGGTATGTTGCGCTCGGCGAAAGCGGCATTTCAATGAACCTGATTGTGTGGTGCAAGCGGGCGGATTTCTTCCAGACCAAAAGCGATGTGTGCGCGAATGTCGCCAAAGTCTGCCGCGAAAACGGCGTGAACATTCCGTTCAACCGCATGGACGTAACGATTCTGAACGACGCGACTACGCCAGCAGCGTCGAACGCATAACGCCGTCGCGCAAAAAATACGCCGTATTTTTCCCAAAAACACGGCGTACTTTTTTAAAAACACGCCGTAAAATTTTTAAAATACGGCGTATTTTTTTCAAAATTCACGTGACAAACACAAGAACTATTCAATCAGTCCGATTGATTTCATCGTTTTTGCGACATCGTTGTAGTTGTGCTTGAGGAACACGGTAAAATCGACGGGATTTTGGTATGCGGGCGACAGGTTGAGGCGGATGCATTCCTCCAGGAATTCGGGGTCGGTCGCCGCATGGGTGAATGCGTCTACCAAAATCGCCTTGATTGCGGGATTGACGTGCTTGGGCAACGCAAGTCCGCGCCAGGTGGCGTATTCGATGTCGAACCCTTGCTCTGAGAACGTCTTGATGTCGGGATAGGATTCGGGGCGTTCGCTTGCCATAATGCCGAGCACTTTCACGTTGCCCGCGTCCAATTCCGATTTTACTTCGGGGAGCGACACGGTGACGGCTTCGATTTGTCCGCTTGCGACGGCAGAAACCGCTCCCGGCGCGCCTTCAAACGGAATATGATTGACGATAATGCCCGTCGCGTCCGCAAGCAGCCCCGCACCGATGTGCCACACCGAGCCCGGCGCGCTGTTGCCAATGGAAACTTCGCCGGGATGTGCCTTGCAATAGTCTACGAATTCCTGCACGGTGTTGTACGGCGCGTCGGCATTGACCGTGAGCGTCGCCGCGTCGGCATTCACGCGGATAATCGGGTCGTAATCGGCATACGTAAAATTGATAAGTTTTTGCGGCGGCAGAGAATTCAGCTCAAAAGTAATCATGCCGAGCGTGTAGCCGTCCGGCCGCGCGTCTTTGATTGCCGCGTGTCCGATTGCGCCCGCGCCGCCCGTCTTGTTTTCGACCGTGATTGTCGTGCCAAGATATTTTTCCGCCGTCTTGCAGAGCGCGCGCAGAACGGCATCCGTCCCGCCGCCTTCGCCCCAAGGACAAATGACCGTAATTCCGTGCTCAGGAAAGTCGGTTTTTTGGGCATTGTTTTTTTTGCAAGATCCCAGGACGACCAGCCCCAGCGCGATGCAGAAAACCACAACTGAAATTTTTTTCATGCAGTGTCTCCTTAACTTTAGTTAATTATCTTCATTTTAATACCGTTTTGAAAATAAGGCAAGGTTAAAATAATCTGCATTTTGCCCTGCGCCCGCAAACCGCAAAACGTGTTACTTCACAAGTCTTGATTTTCGTGCTATCCTAAAGATGTTGAGATTTTTCCCGACAGAGAAACTTATACTTTTAGAGGCATTTTTATGGACTTTGTAAAAGAACTTCGTGCCAAGGCAAAGGCTGCCGGCAAGACAATCGTTCTTTGTGAGGGTGAAGACAAGCGCGTTGTGGAAGCGGCTTCACGCATTGTAAAAGAGGGCATTGCGAACATCATCCTGCTCGGAAACAAGGCCGAAATCGAAAAATTCGGCTTTGACGTGAGCGGTGTGCGCGTCGTTGATCCTGCTGCCGACGCGAACGCGGACAAATACGCGGAAATTCTGTACAAGGCGCGCGAGGGCAAGCTGAACAAAAAGACGGGGCTTCCCGAATATGCCGACGTTGCCGCCGCAAAAGCCGCCGCGCTCAAGGACTACACGATGTACGGCGCGCTTATCCTCAAGGCGGGCGATGCGGACGGGTTTGTCTCCGGCGCGTGCCATTCGACCGCGAACACGTTGCGCCCCGGCTTGCAGGTGATTAAGACCGCGCCCGGCGTAAGCACGGTTTCTTCTTGCTTTATCATGGTCGCGCCCGAAGGCGGCAACAAGTATCTGCCCGACGGAATCGCGGTGTTCGGCGACTGCGCGATCAACATCAATCCTGACGAAAATCAGTTGGCGGATATTGCGATTGCTTCTGCCGATACGGCAAAGAAAATCGGCGGTATCGAGCCGAAAATCGCGATGCTTTCGTTCTCTACCAAAGGATCTGGCGCAGACCCCAAGGACGGGAACACGGTGGAAAAAGTGCAGCACGCGACGATCAAGGCAAAAGAAAAAGCTCCGAACCTCATTTTGGACGGCGAATTCCAGTTTGACGCGGCAATCGCGCCCGAAGTCGGCGAAATCAAAGCGCCGGGAAATCCCGTTGCCGGTCACGCGAACACGTTTATTTTCCCCAATATCAACGCGGGAAACATCGGCTACAAGATTGCCGCGCGCATGGGCGGCTGGAAAGCAATCGGCCCGATTTGTCAGGGCTTCGCAAAGCCGCTCAACGATTTGAGCCGCGGCTGCAACGTGGAAGAAATCGTTGACACCGTTGCGGTAACGGCGTTGCAGGCATAACGGCAAAACGCGAACGCGGAAAAAGGAAATCGTACTGAGCGACGGTTTCCTTTTTTTGTTGCCCGCCGTGCGTTCGTCATGCTATCGGGCGGATAATTACAGGCTGTCTTTGGGGCAGTAACGGTTGACGATTTTTTCGTCGAGTTTGTCTTCAAGTTTAAAAGCGCGGATAACCCACCCGGCGAATTTGGCGAATATCATAAGGCTGATGAACAGCCCCGCGATGAGCGCGAACGGAATGAGTATCTGCACGGGCATACTGTTTGCGAGCGCAGGAATACCGTGAAACAGCATGAAAAGCGCGGCAAGCAGCAGCAATTCTATGGCAAGCGTGATGACGATATTGCACACGGACGTGAGCACGGTGAACAGCAGCGAGCGTTCTTTTTTCGTCATGCCGACGCTCCCGTCTGCTTTTCTTTTTTGAGCGTGATAAGAAACGAAATTATCAGCAGGATGCCGCACACGACCACGGCGGAATCCGCCACATTGAACGTTGGCCACCGCTCAAAGCCGAACAGGCCGTAGAATTTCACGTCGATAAAGTCAACCACGCCTTCGGCGCGGACAAAGCGGTCAATCAGGTTGCCCAAGCCGCCGCCGATAATGCCCGCGATTGCCCAGCGTTGCAGCGCCGTAAAATCGTCATTTCGGACGTACACGCCAATCACCAGCAAAATGACCACGAGCGGAACGGCGCGGAACAGAATGCCGCGCACCGCAACCGACCATCCCTGCCCAATGCTGAACGCAATGCCGGGATTTGACACATGGATAATGCGCAAAAAATCCCCAAAAAACGACGCGCCGATTTGATACCGTTGGATATGCGCGACGATGAGTGCCTTGGTAATCTGGTCGATGATGATGACCAATGCCGTCAGGACAAACGGGATATATTTTTTCAGTTTCGGCTGGGTCGGCTTGAACTCAACCGTATAGGTATTCGGAACCATAGACTGCTATTTTACTGCAATTTGCCGTTATAGTCTAGTTGGCAGGTCGATAAAGACCGTCTCCAAGCCGCAGTCGCGTTCTAGCTTCGCCCGGACAAGGTTGACACCGACCGTCTCCGTCTGATAATGACCGCCCGCAATCACGTTGATGCCGCTTTCTGCAATCGGGTGGAACGTCTCATGCCCCACTTCGCCCGTGATGTATGCGTCCGCGCCTGCGGCGACTGCCTGGTCAAAATCGTCGCCCGCGCCGCCGCTGATGATTGCCACCGTGCGAATGTCTTTTTTGCCGAACGGAAACAGGTGGATTGCCCGCTCGCCGTTCGGGAACAGTTTGCGCTCCAGCTCGTCAATCGGCACGCTTTCCGGCAACGTGCCGATTGCGCCGATGCTCATGCCGCGCCAGTTGCCGAACGGCCGCACGTCCTGCAAGCCAATCCGCGCGGCAAGCCCGAAATTGTTGCCGACTTCGGCGTTTGCGTCCAATGGAATGTGGCTCGCGTACAGCGCGAGGTCGGCATCCAAAAATGCCTTGATCCGCCGGTAGTGTATGCCCGTAATCGGCTGGCAGTCGCCCCAGAACAGCCCGTGGTGCACGAACAGCAACTGTGCGCCCTCCTGTGCCGCCCGCTGTGCCGACGATTCACATGCGTCCACGGCAAAGGCGACTTTTGTAATCGGCTTATGGTCGGGCGCGCTGTTTGCAATCTGAATGCCGTTGCGCGAAGGGTCGGCGGCGAACAATTCTTTTTTGAGGAATGCGTTGAAATATGTGTCCAGTTCGTGCAACGTCATGGTGCGTCTCCTTGCGGCTGGTTGCCGTCTGCCTTGATGATTTGTGCGGGTGCGGCGACTTCCTGCGCCTGCGCAATCGACGCTATCGTTTTTCCGGCGACATAGCGCGGAATGAAGAACGACGAATCGCGCTCAACGCCAAAAAAATGCGCGGTGAGCGGGTCGGTCTGTTCGATAAAGCCGAAATTCGGGGTCTTGTATTCGGCAATGCGGTTGAGCCAAAACGTGCCGAGCGCGTTTTCGGCAAATTGGTCGGTCAGCGTTTGCGCGTCGTCCGTGCCGATGTTTTCCAGCGCGAAAAAAATCGTCGTGTCCGCGCCATATTTTTTCAGCACGAGCCGGGCGAGCGTCGCGTAGCCTTGCAGGGCATAGGTCGTGTCGGCGGCCAGCGCGGCTTGCAAGGCTTCTTCGTCAAACGCCCGCAGGTACAGGCTGTACAGGCGGCGGAAAAAGCGCGAATTCAAAACGGGATTGTCAAAAACGCGCCGTTCCGCGCCGTTAAAATCTGCCGAAACCACGCGGAAGCCTTTTTGCGCGAGCAGCAAAAAATACGGCTCGTAATGCACGACCGACGCGGTGCATTTCGGCACGAACAAAATGACCGGGTTCGGCGCTGCGTCCGCCGGGTCGGATTCGTCCGCTATGTCGGCAGGTGCGTATTCGTACAGCACGCCCGTAATGTTTGGGCGGTCGGCAAGCATATTCCACGGCCGGTAGCTCGTCGTGCCGTCGCCGGTGAGCAAAGTCCGCGTCCTTGTCGCGCCAAAATCAGACGGCAGAACGCGCACGGGATGAAAAATCACGATAATTACCGCCATGCAGGCGGCAGCGAGCGCAATTAGCAGCGCGGGGACGATAAAGCGCAGGTTGTAGTGGTCGGTGTACAGGCGGGCAGACAGCCGCAGCAGCGAGCGGATATTGATAAAGAACGTGACGAACGCCAGCGCGCACAGCGGCAGCGTGATGATGTCCGCGCCCCACATAAAAAAAAGCAGTGCCGAAAGCACGAATGCGACGGGCGCGAGCACCGCCGGCGAATCAATGCGGGCTTTTTTGGTAAAGAAAATGCGGAGCGTCGTTATGAGGACAAGCAGCAGAATCAGCATCTCCGCCAAAAAAACGTCGAACATATCCCCATGATACTAAAAATTTCGCGGTGTTGCCACCGTTATGCTGTAAAAAAATATCATAATGTGATATAATAGCAGAAAACGTTTGGACGGGTATCAGGAACGCTTATGCCAGAGCAAGGAAAAATGACCATAGATGTAGAAAAAGTCCGCATGGCGATACGGGTGGGCATTCCGATTTCTATCACCACCTATACGCTTCCCAAAGAAATGGAAGCGTTTATGAACGATACCCTTTTCGTCTTTCTGTCCGAGCTGGAACAGTCGCACATGACCGAATTCCTGTCGTACAGCCTGAACGAGCTGACGACCAACGCAAAAAAGGCGAACACGAAGCGCATGTACTTCAAAGAGAAAAAGCTGGATTTGCTGAATCCGGCCGATTACGCAGAAGGCATGAAGAATTTTAAGAACGACACGCTTTCCAACATCAACTATTATTTGCACCTGCAAAAAGAAGCGGGGCTGTACGTCAAACTGATTTTGCAGATGCGCAACGGAAAGATTAAGATTGAGGTGCGCAACAATTCCGAGCTGCTTCCCACCGAGTACAAACGGATGCATGAAAAACTGCGGCTCGCGCAGCAGTACACCGCCATTGAGCAGGCGTTCGAGCAGGTACTGGACGACAGCGAGGGCGCGGGCCTTGGGCTGATTATCATGATTCTGATGCTGGAAAAAATCGGGCTGACCAAAGAGAATTTCCAGATTTTCTGCGAGAACGGCGAGACGATTACCCGCATTATCCTGCCGCTCAACGAAAAAATGCAGAATGATATTTCTGTCATGTCGCGCGAGTGCATCAAAATCATCGATTCGTTGCCGCAGTTCCCCGAGACTATCAGAAAAGTAACCGCGCTCATTGCCGATCCCGACGTGAAGATGAGCGATATTGCGGCGTGTATTTCAAGCGATGTCGCGCTTTCGACGGACTTGCTCAAGCTCGTCAATTCCGCGCAGTTCGCGCTGGCCTCTCCATGCAGCAGTATCGGCGACGCGGTAAAGATGGTCGGCCTGCACGGCATAAAAAATCTGGTATATGCCACCGGATCAATCAACGAGCTAGAAAAAATCAGTTCGGCCGACCAAAAGGATCAGTGGACGCATGCGTACAAAGTCGCTTTCTATGCGTACAACCTTGCCCGCAATTTCTGCGCGGGCGAAAAAGAAGTCATGGAAGATAGTTATGTCTGCGGTCTCTTGCACGACATGGGAAAACTGATGTTCGAGGCGGCGCGCCCGAATTTGAACGCGCATATCAAACAGCTCAGCGCCGAAAAAGGCATTTCCGAAGATCATTTCAAAAAACTGACGACGGGCGTGAACCACAGCGAGCTGGGCGCGCTCATCGCCGAAAAATGGAATTTCCCCGAGCAAATCAGCGCGGTTATCCGGCATCACCACGAGCCGGACGTCGCGCCCAAAAATATCCGTGTGCTGACGAGCCTTGTCTATCTTTCCGACATGATGGTGCATTACGAGACAGGCGAGGTCGATTTTTATCAGTTTGACCCGGACGTGCTGATGCATTTCCGCATTACCGCCGAAGACCAGATGAAAAAAATCGTGGAGCGGCTGTCAAAAGCATTCGCCGCCCAGTAAACCGTGCCGTCTGCGTGGCATTTTTAGGAAGCCTCAGATTCCGCGCGCAGCCGTTCTGTCCATTTTTGCATGAGAATGCCGAACGCCACGCCCACGTTGAGCGACGCTTTCAGTCCCGTCATGGGTATGGAGACGCGACCGTGCGTGGCGCGCGCTAATGCCGCCGGGCTGACTCCCAGTTCTTCCGAGCCGACAATGCAGATGCCTTTTTGCGGAAAATCGAACGATTCCAGCGGCGTGCCGCCCGTTTCGAGCACGAACACCGGCATGTCGTCGGGCAGGTGTTCCAGCGCGACGCGCTCATAGCCGAGCGTCTCAATGCAGCCCATGCCGCCGCGCCGTGCCTTGGGATGCTCGGGGTCGGTACACAGGGGCGAAAGATACACTTTTTCCGCGCCCATTGCTTCCGCCGTCCGGAAAATCGAGCCGAGGTTGAACGGCGAGCGGATGTCCTCCGCGTACACGCACACGCCTGGAAAAAAACGCCGCGCCCGGATTATGCCGTTTTCGTCCGTCGGCGATCGGTGCGGCGCGATGATTAAATCCCATTCTGCCGGGAACGTCCCGATAATCGCCAGCAGGTTGTTGCGCGCGCAATTGCAGACGCGCCGTTCGTCTATCTGCTCGGCTTGCAGCAGCGATTGCAGTTCGGCGCGCGCGGTGTCCGTCATCTGCGGGTCGCGCACGACAATCTGTGCCAGTCGGCGCACGTATTCGGCGCGCGGCAACGACGGATGCGCGTATTCCATACCTTTTTCTGCAATGCCGCAGATGTCGCGTTCGAGCGCGCCAAAGGTCAGCGCGAGTTTGCGCCGCTTCTGCCCCGGTTCTAGCTGGTCGAGCTTGGGAATTGCTATCATCTGCCGGTCTAGTACGCTTTTTTGATGAGCGAGAACAGATCGTCGCTCGTCATGCTGCGCGGCAGCGCGTTGACGTATGCCAGTTTGCCCGCGTCTTCTGCCGCCAGTGCCAGTTGTTCCATAGAAAGGTTCAGGTCTTTGAGGCTGGCGGGAAGATTCGCTTCCGTAAGCCGCCCGCGAATGTTCTGAATCAGGTCGTTTGCGGCGGCTTCCGGGGCGGAATCAGCTGGCGCGGCGTTCAGTATGCGTGCCAGTGCCGCCACGCGGTCGCTTTTGAAAGTCGCGCAGTCCTCAAGGATATACGGAAAAAGAATCGCCGTCACGAGCGCGCGGTCTGCCTTAAAACGCGCGGAAATGCACAGCGCAAGGAGCGAAGCCGCGCCCAACGCGCTTGCCGCCACCGCGAGCGATGCCATGCAGCCGCCCTGCGTCAGCAGTTCTTCTGTTGGCGTGGTGTCGGTCGTCGTTTTGTCTTTGTCGGTCGCCGCGCCGAGCAGCGACACGGATTTTTCGGCAATCATGTCGCTAAAAAAATTCGCTTTCTGCGAAAGATAGGCTTCGCTTGCCAGGCAGAGCGTTTCCAGCGTGATTGCCGCCGTCTCTTTGTCGTTTAGCGTGGTCGTCAGGTTCGGGTCAAACAGCACGAGGCGGCACAGCCCGTTCCGTGCCTTGATCAGCTTGATTTTTGCGGCGCGGGAATCAGTAATCGGAATACTGTCCGTAAAGACGAATGGGTCGCGCGTGGTGGTGGGCAGGCAGATAAGCGGCAGCGGCTCCGCGCTCACGGCTTTGCCCTCCGCGAATTCGTAAATGCCGCCCACCTCATAGAAAATCGCCGCAACCGCGCGCGCGACATTCATTGCCCTGCCGCCGCCGGCACCGACGACGCACTGCACGTGCGACTGCCGCGCCAGCACCACGGCTTTTTGGATTGCCATGGTCGTTGCGCCGTCTGCCAACCCCTCGAACACAAAAAATTCAATGCCGCGGTCTTTGAGCGACTGCATGATTTGTTCGGCAGACGGCGTTTGTTTGAGCGCGGGGTCGAGCACGAGCATACATCGCTTGCCGTACTGCACTGCAAATTCTCCGAGCCTGCTGACCGTATATGAGCCAAGAACGATATTCGGTGAAATTCGGAACGTAAAATCTGCCATACGTATAGCATAAAGTGTTTTGTGAATTCACGCAAGCATAAAAAAGGCGGAAACAATCGTTCCGCCTTTTCCGCCAATGGTTAGTCGCACGACTTTGGGGCGATTACAGCCCGTAACTCGCCATGATTCGTTCCGCCGTCGCGTTGATTACCGCAGGGCTCAAAAAGTTGGGATCTTTTATCTTCTCTTTGAGCGCAGCGACCAAATCAGCGCGGATGTCCGGCGTTTCGGCGGCGACCTGATTCATGTAGTAGACTTTTGCCGCTTCTTTTGCCTCGTCGGACACGCCGATAGAATCTGCAACCACCGGGGAGGATGCCGTGGTGTTCGTGCGCTTCGTATTCTGTACATTGTTCAGGGGCTGTATGCCGCCCAGTTTGTTTACGCTTATCATAAGTGACCTTCCTCTACAATATAATTATCGGCACTTTCGTCTGAAAGTTTAACGTTTTTGCTCCCGGAAATGAACACCGAGAATTCGCCGAGGATTTTTTCCCGCGCGGCAAATTCGTCGTGCATTTCACGTGCCGTCCCTTCAATAATTTCTTCGTGCAGTTTGGTCAGCTCGCGGCCGACGACTACCCGACGCTCACTATCAATATCGGCGATGTCTGCCAGGAGTTTAGCGATTCTGAACGGAGATTCGTACAGAATAACCGCGTCTCCCGTTGCCAGGAGCTCCCGCAGCCGAGCGCGCCTTCGTCCTGGCTTTGGCGAAAGGAATCCCTCAAAAATGAGCGTCTTTCCGCCCGCGCCTGCCACGCTTGCCAGCGAAGCGAACGCGCTCGCGCCCGGAATCGGCACGACACGGTGTCCTGCCGCCCGCGCCCGTCCTGCCAAAATCGCCCCCGGATCGCTGATGCCCGGCGTTCCGGCATCGCTCGCGTATGCCACGGTCTGCCCGTCGTCCAGCATCTTGATGATTTTCTCCGCCGCCGCCGATTCGTTCTGCGCCCGGCAGGAAACCAACGGCTTGCGAATGTCAAAATGCGTGAGCAACTGCAAGGTGTGCCGCGTGTCTTCGGCGGCAATCACGTCCGCACTCTTGAACGTCTCCAGCGCGCGGAACGTAATGTCGCCCAAGTTGCCGATCGGCGTTCCGACGATATACAGTGTAGACACAAAACTAGTATATCGGTAAAAACGCGAGTATGCAAGGGATTTTTTTCCGATTGAAAGCGGAGGAACTTTTTTGGAGGGAGGAAACCGTCGCAAGGCGTTGCCTTGCTTAACGAGTTTTGGCACAAGCCAAAGGCTTGCGTACAAAACTCGCACTCACCCTTTCCCAGCACGCGAGTTTTTGAAGAAAACTCGGTAAGCAGCGCATCGCGCTGCGACGGCTGCCGCCCTAAAAACCTGCTTCGTCGCTGTTGGAATATATTGTTTGCATTGCCAAACGCGCGGTTTTTCGGTAGACTGTCCGAGTTATGGAATTTTCACAAGAGGTAATCGACGCGCTCGCCGTGAACGAGGTCGAGATTATGAAACGTATTGCGGATGAGCTGCATATCCGCGTGGCACAGGTGAGTGCCGTCATCAGCTTGGTGAACGAGGGCTGTACCATTCCGTTCATTTCCCGCTATCGGAAAGAAAAGCACGACAATCTGAATGAAGTGCAGGTCACGGACTGCGACCATCTGTTCAAGTCATATAAAAATCTGGAAGAACGTCGGCTGGAGATTGTCCGGGGGATTTTTGCGCAGGGCAAGCTGACCGATTCGCTGTACAATGCGGTTTTGGGCGCAAAGACGCTGACTGAATTGGAAGATTTGTGGGCGCCGTTCAAGAAGAAAAAGAAGACGCGCGGCATGGTTGCGGCGGAAAAAGGCTTGGAAGGGCTTGCCGACTTTATGCTCGGCGAAAACGATGACGCGGCGGTTGCGGCGGAAGCCGAAAAATACGTTAAGACTGACAACGAGGATGCCGCGCTCAACGTGGAGACGGCGCAGGACGCGCTTGCCGGCGCAAAGGACATCATTGCCGAGCGCGTCTCACAGGATACGGAAAACCGCGCCGCCGTGCACAAACTGTATCTGGCAAGCGGGAACATCATCACCAAAGGCATCGTCCCTGACGGGCAGGACGCGGAGACGGCGGAAAAAATGTCCACGTACAAAATGTACTGGGACTACACCGAGCCGCTCAGTCAGGTAAAGCCGCACCGCATTCTGGCAATAAACCGTGCCGAGCGCGAGGGCGCATTGGGCGTGACGATTGACGTGCCGGTGGACGAAGCGGTCGCGCTTTTGCAGAAAAGGACGGCAATCAGCAACACGTATCACCGCGAGGCGATTGAGGACGGTCTGGTGCGCCTGCTCAGCCCCGCCGTCGTGCGCGAAATCCGCAGCGACGAGACGGACGAGGCGGACGACCACGGCATTGGCATTTTCAGCGAGAACCTGAAGAACCTGCTGATGACCCAGCCGATCAAGGGCAGCCGCGTGCTTGGCATCGACCCCGGCATCCGCACGGGAACAAAATGCGCCGCGCTTGACGAGACGGGAAAGTACCTTGGCTATTTCAAGATTTTTCAGGTGCAGAATCCCGACGACGCGGCACGGCAGCTGACCGAGGCGATTGACAAATACGACATTCAGGTGGTGGCGGTGGGCAACGGCACGGGCAGCCCCGAAGTGCAGGCGATCGTCAGCAAGGTGATCAGCGAGCATTACGCGGACAGCAACGTGCAGTACACCGTCGTGGACGAAAGCGGCGCGTCCGTCTATTCGGCAAGCCCCGTGGCCACCGAGGAATTTCCCGAACTTGACCTGACGATTCGCGGCGCGATCAGCATGGGCCGCCGCTTGCAGGATCCGCTTGCGGAACTCGTCAAGATTGACCCCAAGGCAATCGGCGTGGGCTTGTATCAGCATGACGTGAACCAGAAAAAACTGGCGGAGCAGCTGGACGAAGTGGTCGGCTCGGTGGTGAACCGGGTGGGCGTAAATTTGAATACGGCAAGTTATATGCTGCTCAAATACGTTTCCGGCATCAACGCGGCAACGGCAAAGAACATCGTCGCCTACCGTGACAAGAACGGAAAAATCACGAGCCGCGAGGACTTGAAGAAAGTGCCCGGCCTGGGACCGAAAGCCTTTGAGCAGTGCGCGGGCTTCATCAAGATTCCCGAAAGCGCAGACCCGCTCGACAACACTTGGGTGCACCCGGAGAATTATACGGTGGCGCGTGAGATTTTGCCTTACGTAAGGGAACACAAGCCGCTTCCCGCCGACATAAAGCAGAAACTGGTCGAGACCTATGGCATTGGCGAGACGACGCTGAACGACATTATCGACGAGCTGGGCAAACCGAACCGCGACCCGCGCGACGGCTATCCCGCGCCGATCATGCAGAAAGGCGTGGTGGCGTTCGGCGATTTGACCGTGGGCATGAAAGTGACCGGCAAAATCAAGAACGTGGTCGATTTCGGCGCGTTCGTGGACATTGGGCTGCATGAGACGGCACTGATTCATATCAGCGAGCTGAGCGACCGATTTGTCTCCGACCCGATGGACATTATCAAAGTGGGCGACGTGAAGGAATTCACGATTATCGCGCTCGACACCGACCGCAAGCGAATCAGCCTGAGCCTGAAAAGCGACGCGGGGCAGCGGCTTGCGGGCGTGAGCACAGGCAGCGCGACGGCGGAAAAGGCGGGCGCAGGGCGCGGCAAGAAAGTGGTCGTCGTCAAAAAAGGCGCGGGCAACGCGAACCGCCCGCGTCCGCACGGCAATGACCGTCCTCGCCGCGATTACGGCAGTGACGACGGCATGAGTTACAATCCGTTTGCCGCCGCGTTCGCCAAAATGAAGAAATGACAGCGGACGTTTTTTCCGAAAAATAATAAGCAATCCCCCTTGACAGCATGGTCATGGGGGGGTACTGATAGAGTAGTTTTATTTGGAGCAAAAAATGAAAAGATTGTTACTGGTTGCCGCGAGTATGCTGTGCCTGATTGTGTGTTTTTTCGCTTGCAGCGATTTGCAAAATCTTTCCGAGCCGAAGAAGGTCGTCGTCAAGCCGGGCGACGCCAAGTATTCCATTCCGTTCGGCGGCTATTCCGTGGCTTTTGACGACTACATAAACGTGACCAAATTGCAAGAAAGTTTGGCCGATGCTTCCGGCGACGACGTGGGGCTGTCCGTCTATGATTACCAAGACCCAAAAGCGAAAAACTTGCAGCAGTTTATCGTTGAGTACCCCATTGCGGGCATTTCGCTGAACCCGGACGATTATTTGGGGGATATAACGGACTTTTTGCAGAATTTTAAGTTGTCGGACGATGGAGACAGCCAAATCTCTATCCCTATTAACGATGTCTTTAAACAGGTGTCAGAAAGTCTTGCAAGCTGTAAGACAGAAGTCGATGTTCCGTTGGAAACATTAAACAATGCATTGACATTGGGTGAATATTCAAGAAATGGCAATGAGATTACAGTGCCGGAACTTTCTGTGACAGAGGAGATTTCTCTATCACAAATAGGTTTTGATTACGGTGCCGACGGCTTTATAAAAAGGGCTGTCATCGAAAACGGTGCATTCACTATTGAGTGCAATCTTCCCGGTGGTTGGAGCGGGGTGACGGCAACAGTCAATCTTTCCGTAAGCGGTGCAATTGAAAAGACAAGTTTTAAAGATGTCAACAAGGGCAGTGAGTATCTTATTCGGCAAGAGGCAGATTTATCGGGCAAAATGATTGACGGCAAGGAAAAAGACTTGAACATAACGGGTAACGTTACGCTGAAATTCAAGAACGCGACGATTAAACTGAAGGACGACGGCACGTTGCCCCCATTGACGCTTGACTGCACATCACAAATCGAAAAAATCCGCGATGCACAAATCTATTTGGGAAAAGTGCTTGGTCGTGACGATATTGCTTCGCCTGATGAGCCACCTATCTCGATTCCCGTACATATACCGGAATATGTCAAAAATTGTAAAATCGTCAGACTTGATATGCAGACGGCAATAGACACAAATCTTGGTGGTATTATCAAGAATTTGTACATGGCTCCCAAAATATCATCGAGTTATATGAATTTTGATGCTTCCGGCAGTTATAACGATATTTTTGATAATGCCAATGGATTGCGCATTACAAAAGATGTGGATGAAGGCTGGGAAGGCTTTTATCTTGTTGAGAATGGTACGCCGCCATCGCAAGAAGAAATTGATATTGCTGTTGACTTTGCTATTCGGGGCGATAATTATAATCCAAACAGCCCGGATAATTACATTGCGGAAGAGGACACAATAACCATAACAGAATTTGATTTAACGAAAGCGTCCGACACCGAATATTACCTCAAACCGACATTCGCCGCGCCGGAAGACAGTACGATGTTTGAATGCGATGACCTTAAACTGCAAATAGACGAAAATAACGCCCCCTTTGCAGGCTCAATAGAGACAGGTTTGAGCATTGGCGATATGCTTGGCGACCTTGTGGACAGCGGTGATAACAGTGCGCTAGGCAATTTTGTTAAAGATTTGATAGGCGCAATCGAGTTGCAGGGCATTGAGGGCTATCTGTACGTTACCGCGCCAAAGACAGATGGCGAGGGAATAGATTTTGCCGATTTATTGTCGCCGGTTGCAGGGTATGTGAAAGCGTCGTATGAAGGTTCTGATCCAGAAATTTTGATTGGAATAGAAAGCGGAAATAACAAAATCGATTTAAGTATAAAGAATAACGTACCCTCTTTTGCCTCGCTTGCAGACGAAAATCGTTTGATTACGGATGATAGCATATTTTCTGAGAAGTATTATTCGGCGAAAACAAAAGAAGGCAGTCTGACTAACATCATCAATCAAAAAGCAAAAGATTTGAAATTTGATTACGATATTTCATTTGGCGACGGCGGGATCGGGACTATTTCTTTGGACAGAAATCAAATCCGCGCTTTGCAAAATGCCGCAAAGGTGGCGGGTGCAAATGTGGAAATCGCCATGAGCATTGCGGTTGTGTTGCCGTTGAAACTGAATATCACGGATGCTATTGTCGTTGATAACATCATGGCACTTGCGGGCGACGGCGAGGACGTTGACTTTTTGGGCGATGAAGATTCTGATTCGGATTTTTCTGAATATACCGATTATACCGAGGCATTAAAATCGCTGGAGTTGTGGTATCAGTTTAAAAATCCGATTGGGTTAAAAATCGATGCGCTGTTCTCCGAAGAGAATATCCCCGAAAAGAAAATGCTTTTTGACAATGAGAAGCATTCAATTTCCTTGGAAACGAAGGAGATTGACAAAATCCTCATCGCAAGTTCGTTTATCCCGCGGATTTCTATGACGTTAGAAAAGGGAGAAGTTTCCGTTACGCGCAACGCGGAGCTTAAAATGAATGCCGCATTGGTTATTAAGACGGACAATGATGCCGGTATCGAATTTGAGTTGTAGTTTGCGTTTTTATAGGATTGCTAAGGAGATATGATGAAAAGACTGCTTTTATCGCTGACGACGTTGTGTTTGTTCTCTTCTTTGGGGGCGGAATTGTACGTGCCCAACCGTTACGTTGAGCTTGGCGTGGAGGCGAGCGCGGGCGCGTCAAATAATTTGTACGGTGCTTCCGACATTCTGACCGAGACGATTACGATTGACTTGAAAAAAATCGCGGGCAGCCTTGGGCGGAACGGTTTTGTCATTGATGCGTTTGCGGACACGAATGCGTTTTTCAACCTCAATTTGGGGACAAAATTCCGCCTAGGGCTTTTTGCGAACGTAAGCGGCTCCGCATTTGTTGGCGTGGGAAAAGAGTTTTTTGAAGTGCTTGCGGACGGCTGGGATTTTGGCGAGACAAAGGAATTTTCCGCCACCGCTTACGGCGATTTGTTCGTGAACGTGGGCGCGTCGTTTCACACGACGATTAAGGAAAAATACGGCATTACCATTATCCCGACCTACGTCATGCCGGTTGCGTATGCCGACGACGCTTCCGCAAAGGTCGATTTTTTTACGGATGAATCGGGGCCGATGAAGGCATCTGCCGAAGCGTCGTTCGCGCTCCACACGGCATTTGACCTGGAAGATTTCTCCTATGACGACATAATGACCACCAAGATTTCTGATTTGGTGACAAAAGGCGGGTTTGACCTTGGCTTTTCGGTTGAGCGTCCTACCATAAAAAGCTTGGATGTGGGCGTGTACGGGCGCATTCCGATTATTCCGGGCAGGCTCAACTACAAGACGACCCGGACGATGACGGCGACTTTTACCGAAGACAACCTGATTCAGCGCATAACGGACGGCGAAGACTTTGACTATGAGTACGACGAGGGCGATACGGAATACAGCAAGAGCACAAAATACGTGTTCCGCCCGCTCAGGCTGGGGTTGGAAGCCGCGTGGCATCCGTTCGGCAACTGGTGCGTGTTCCGTCCCAAGGTGGGGCTTGCCGTGCGCCATCCCTACAGCAAAAAAGCGATTTTTTACCCCGAATACGCGCTGGACGCGAACATAACGCTGTTCAAGGTGCTCGGCTTTCAGTTCGGCACGGCGTATGAGGACCGCATTTTCGTGCAGCGCGCCGGGATTATGCTGAACGCGCGTATTTTTCAGATTGACGTAAAGGCTTTGTTCCGCAGCGAGGATTTTATCAACAGTTTCCGCTTTGCCGGAGCGGGCGCGTATGTCGGTCTGCGGGTGGGGTTCTAGCGCAGGACCGGTGCGACAGGGCTAGCGGTAATAGTCTTGAATGTCGCCGTCGTCAGTCGGAATGTATGCCCTGCCGTGCGCGGGGTTGTTGAGTGCCTTGCGCGCCGCGTCGAATTTTTCCCACATGAGCGCCTTTACGCGGTCGTTTACGATCTGGTAGATTTTTTGCAGCAGCCGCGACTGGATATCCGGGTCTAGTCCCTGCTGTCCGTTCGCGTTCGCGAACACGAATACGTACAGCGTCACGTTGTGCACCGGCCGTTGCATCAGCAGAATGGCATCGGTACTGAAATGAAAGCCGTTGACGTTTATCATAATGTGCCTGACTTTTTCGTAGAGCTTGATGTCAAGCGGTATGTCGAACGTGCAGGAAAAATGGCTGAGGCTCACGTCTAGCACCGTGCCTTTGATTAGGCCGTTTTTGCCCATAAAATTGACCTTGCTGTTGTTGTCGCAGATCGCGCGGACGTTCTTGCGCCGCCCCGATGCCTGATTTGCGAACATCACGCGGTCAATGAGCGCGAAATTCTTTGTCCGCTGGAATTCGAGCGAAATGCAGCCGCCTTGGATGCCCACGTCAAAAAGATAATATTTTTCCAGCCGCTTTTTTTGGTCTTCGTTGGGTCGCTTTGCGTACAGCACGCCAATCAGCACTTTTTCTCCGTAACGTTTCTGCAAGTCGCGGATATACGTGTGCCACTCAATGCCTTCCACCACGGTATCGATGTAGAAAAAAAGAATGGAATCGGTAAACGTGTGGATGATGATGTCGATTTTTACTTTGAGCGGGCAGTAACGGTCGTCGTTGATGATGTAGGTCTCATAGCCGCGGGCAAGGTAGTCTTCCAGATAACTTTCGGGAAAAAGCGCGGTGTCCGGCACGATGAAAAACGTCTTGCGCCCTTCTATGATGTTTTTTGTCGATTCATCAAGCATGGCGGATTTCTCCTACAAAAGACGGCACAAATCTTCCGGGCTGAACGTCGAATGCCCGCTCGGGTCGCGGTCGCCGCGCCCTACTTCGTCAAACACGAGTTGCAGAATCATCTTTACTTTGCTGGTCACCAACTGGTAAATTTTTTCCGAAAGCCGGTATTTCAGGTCGCCGTCCAGTCCCTGCGAGCCGTCCGGGCGTGAAAAAATGAACACGAACAGCGTACGGTCGTTTGCCAGCCGCTGTACCAGCAGGATGGCATCCGTCTTGAAATGCAGGCCGTTCAGATCCACGAACGCATTTTTGATTTTTTCGTACAGCGGAATGTACGATTCGCCGTAAATCGAGCAGGAAAAATGGCTGAGGCTGATGTCGTTCAGCGTGCAGTTGTACTCATGATGATTGTAAACGAACGACACGCGGCTGTTCGGGTCGCACATGGCACGGACGTTCTTGCGCCGCCCCGACGCTTGATTTGCGAACATCACGCGGTCAATGAGCGAAAAGTTCTTTGCCTTTTGGAATTCGAGCGAGATACAGCCGCCTTGGATGCCCACGTCAAAGAGGTAGTATTTTTCCAGCTGCTTGCGCTCGTCCTCGTTGTGCCGCTTTGAGTACAGCACGCCGATAAGGACCGTTTCGCCGTATCGTTCCTGCAAATATTTGATGTACCGCTTCCAGGTGATGTTGGGCACTTCTGCGTCGATGTAGAAAAAGAGAATGGAATCCTGAAAAATCGAGATGATGGACGCGATCTTTTTTTCAAGCGGGCAGTTGCGGTCGTCCAGAATGACGTAGGTTTCGTATCCGCGCGCGAGGTAATCTTCCAGATAAGATTCCGGCAGGAGAGAGGGTTCAATTGCCACAAAAAATGTCTTGCGTCCTTCCAGGACGTGTGAGATACTGCTTTCCATAGTTAGCGTTTTTATTATACTCAATAATGTGCGTTTAGGCAAAGAAAAATTGTTGTTTCGCGCGCAAAAATATGGTATTTTGGGATATGATTTTGTGTCCTGCACAGCCGTTCGATCTGCCGTCGATTATGCAGATTGAGCGCGGAGCATTCATTCCGCCGCTGCAAGAAAAGCCCAAGGTGTTTGACGACCGTCTGCGCGCGTTTCCGCAGGGATTTTTTGTCCTTTCGGATTCGAGCGTGCAGACCGTGGGCAAGGCGGGTCATGCCGTGAACGCCGGTTATTTTTGCAGCGAGCTGTGGCGGGGCGTTCCTGCGGACGACAAGCCGTTTAAAATCAACCACCGGGCTTCAAAAAGCCATTGCCGCGACGGGTCGGTGCTGTACGTCTCATCGTTTGCCTTGCGCCCCGAATATCAGGGGAAACGGCTTGCGCGTCCGTTTTTTCTGTCGTCGCTCGCGGCATTGTGCGGGGCGTTCGCGCAGATAAAAACCGTGCTGCTTTTGGCGAGCGAAGAATGGCAGTCCGCCCTGCGCGTGTACGCCGCCGCCGGATTTGCGGAACTGCGCCGCGCGGAGGCATTTTTCCCCTCGCTCCATAAAAAGGCAGGGTGTGACGGCATCGTGATGACCTGCGCCGCCGACGTTTTCCGCCGTGAGGGCATTCTGCGCCACAACGGCAACGGCAGCGTCGTCATCGGGGAGGGACAATGACGGACGGGCAGTGGCAGGCGTTCTGTGCGTTCCGGGACGCGTACAAAGAACAGTGCGTCGCCTGGAATGTGCGCTATGGTGAATCGTTGCGCCCGTTGCAGAAAGCCGCCGCGCAGAAAGACACGCCCGACTATCCGCTGGAAACCGCCGTCGTGTACAACCGCGCGTTTGACGACGTATTGCCGCAGGGCATTATCCGCTATCTGGTCATTGGCGACAACCCCGGCAAGGACGAGCAGCTCGCCAAGAACAACCGCTACCTTGTGGGGCAGAGCGGAAAGATTGCCGCCGGTTTTTTTGCCCGCAATCCCGTATTTGCCACCGATTTCCGCAAGAACGTGCTGATTCTGAACAAAACGCCTGTGCATACCGCAAAGACCGCGCACCTCCGGCAGCTGGCACGGAACGGCGGCGCGGATATTCAGCGGCTTATCCGCACGAGCCAGATATGGACGGCAGAACAGACTGCCCGCCTGCATGCCGCCCTGTGCGCCGCCGCAGACGAACGCAACCCCGCGCCGGAACTGTGGCTCGTCGGCTACGCGGAGCTCAAGGGCAACGGCATCTTCCTGCCCTACCGCGACGTGCTGCGCGCCACCTGCCCCGCCGACGCATGGCAGCGCGTGTTCGTCTTTCAGCATTTTTCGATGAACCGCTTTCTGATTGACCTCAAAGATTTCCGCGCCGCACACGGGAATCCGCCGCTGCCGGAATCCGTCCATGCGCTGGGCGCGCGGCATCGGGCGGAGATTTTTGGCGACTGATAGTCGTTTTGCGCCAAACCCCGTGCGAATTCCCGCAAAAAACAGCGGAATAATCCAAGAAGTGGGCAGAATCCGCTGTTAATAATTCGCGTGATTTTTTGTGCTTTCTTTTCAAAAAAGACTCTTTCCGGGGACAGGATGCGTAAATTTTTCATGGGACAAGGTTTCCTCAAGAAAGTCCTGGGCAGAACATGCTGTTTCCCTGGCTTTCTGAAAGGCAGTTTAAAATGCCCTTGCCCCGCCTTTCCCGGGCGGGGTTCGGAGCGAGTCCCTTGCCGCAAGTCCGCCTTTATGCGACGGACTTTTTCTTGCGATTCCGACCCGGTCAACCTTGCCGGGGAATGTCGCCCTGAGGACTTTGCTTACCTCGCCCATGTCCGCCCTGACGAAAAAGGATTCCCCGCTCGCGGGCTTTGCCGGGAACCACTTTTGCCACAGTCTTGGGAATTCGCCCGACAGGAATTCGTTCGCCTTTTCCGCCGTGTCTATTCCTCTCAGGACGAAAATGTTGGGAAGCCTGCGCTTGACTGTCTGCCAGAAGCGTTCTATGCGGCCTTTCGCCTGCGGGCTGTGCGCGGGGAACATATCGACCCCCATGTTCTCCATCATCACGCCGAACTGTGTCAGGTGCCTTTCGCCGTCGTCTTTCCTGTTGTTCACGAAGAAGACGCTCGCCTTGTCGGGATAAATCGCCTTGGGAATTCCCTTGTCCGCCGCCATGTTCCTGAACGCCTCGACATAGCCCAGGAGACACTCGTTTCTCGTCATGTAAAGATATGGATAGCCCGTGGCGTCGTCAACGAAGCCCTGTATGCAATGGATTTTGCCGTCCTTGAACCAGTCGAAGCTCGTGCCGTCCGCCTGCATGAGCTCGCCCTCGTGCGCCTTTCGCGGGCGGTAAGGATGGACGGCTTCTTTTGCGGCCCTGTGTTTTGCTGGTGTTTTGTAGCCGACTCCGTTGAGGACTTTCACGAGCCATGTCCTGCCAGCCTTGAGGCTGAATTCCTCTTCCAGGATGACCTTGAACATCGCGTAGGTTATGTTCTCGAACGGATTTTTGCCGTTCACCCGCGTGTTCAAAAAAATATTTTCCACGCGCTTCCGTTTTTCTTCCAGTTCGGGGGAAAATCTTTTCTTTCCCGTGTTGCCGTGGACGAACGCCCTGTCCCGCCGCGCGCGGGCGCGCTTGCCGGGCTTCGCTCCGCGAAGCCCGCGGAATCTCGTGGCGTGCGATGTATTCCTGCACCGTCCGCTGCAAGAGTCCGCTTTCCGTCGCCGCCTGCCGCGTGGTCATCTTTCCATCCAGGCAGCGGAGGACGAATTTCTTTTTGTAAAGGGCAGTCTGCGAGGCTCGCCTTTCATTGAGACCAAATGATTTCATAAGCCTAATCCTTCCGCCGGACGCGATGCCGCGCCCGAAAACGATAAATCCTAATAATTCAAAAATCAATTTAAAATTTGCATAAAAAATCAGTCTGCGAATTCCATTTTGATCTGAAAGTCCGCGTCAAGATAAAGCCGCGCCTTGTACTCTTTGTCGGTCTTTTTTGAGCGCAGCTTTTTGACGGGAGTCTTCTTGCCGGAGCAAAGGAGCGCGACGTCGCGCTCGGAAAGCTTCCCGCCGTTGAAATTTTCCCAAATCCTGAACTGGCAGCCGTTCTTGTATCCCGTACAGTACCAGTTTTTGTGGCCCGATTTCGTCTGCCCGAATTTCAGGGGCATCTTGCACAGGGGACACGGGATTCCGTTCTCGTCGGGCGGAAGCCCGATCTCGAAGGGAATCGCGACCGCCTGCCTGATGAAGTTCTTCATCTCGTTCTCAAAGCCCTGGGGATTCTCATTGAGCCGCCGCTCCCACTCCGTCGTCTGCGCGATGTCGGCGAAAGATTTTATCGGCGACTTGCGCACGGCCTCAATCAATGTTTTTCCCAGCGGCGCAATCAGAATGTTCTTGTTCTCGATTTTGATGTATCCGTTCGCCTTGAGTTCGGGAATGAAGGTATGTCGCGTCGCCTGAGTTCCAAGCCCCACAAGTTTCCCATTCTCGTCCTCGCTTCTCGGGTTTTCCATGAAGGCGAGGATTGATGCCTCGTTGAAATGTTTTGGCGGTTTCGTGAATTTTTCTTTCGTCTCGATGCCCAGAAGGCAAAGATTGTTCCAGCCGATGTTTTCAAGGGCATGGTGTTCCTCCGCCTCGCTTTCGCTGTTGGGGTATGGCGCGTAGCCCGAAAATTTTTTCCAGCCCAAGTCCAGGGCTCGCGTTCCCGTCACTTTGTAATTGTGGCCGTTCACGGCAAGGATGACCGTCTGCCTGTCGTAGACGGACGGCGCGGCGAAGGCGACTTTGAAACGATTTAATACAAGATTGTAAACTTACGTCTCCGCTTCGCTCGCGTGTGCGGGAAGGTTTTTCAGCGGAATCAGGGCATGGTGCGCCTCAAGTTTCGCGTCGTTGAAACAGCGTTTGTTGTCCGGGGAAATGTCCGAAATTTTCAGGGCATCGTTGAGACTGGGATGCGTTTCCGCAAGTTCGGTAAAAATGTCTCTCACAAGCCCGGCGTTGCCGCTTCCCATGACTTTTGAGGGGGGGGGGTGGATATGAGACGCACTTGTATTCTTCATAGAGTTTTTGAATGATGGAGAGCGTCTCTTCTGCCGGAAGCCCGTAAAGCCTGAAGGCGTCCTTTTGGACTGCGTTCAGGTTGTGGAGCCGTGGCGCGGGCGTCTCTTTCTTTTCGGTTTTGTTTTCGATGGCCTTGGCTTCTTTTTGCAGGCCGGCTTTCAGTTCACTGCCCAAATCGTCGCGGGCGAATTGGGTTTTGTTTTCGGGGGAAAGGTAGATTCCCTTGCAGGTTGCGGCGGCATGGAGCTTTCCGAACGAGCCGTAAAACTCGTAGTATTTTTCTGAGTTGAAATTCTGTATCTGGGAGCACCGTGTATCGATTGCGGTTGTGCTCGGAATAGGGGACTGTATCAAGCCCGGCGTTCCTCGCCGCGTGTAGCCGTCAATCAGGTAGTTGTGGACGATGCCGTCGTCCTCGGCTTTCGCCCAGATGTGCAGGGGCTGGGAAGCGTCGAAGGAATTTTCCCTGATTGAGTTCGTGATGCGCTCCAGGAGGTCGTCCCCGATCCTGAACAGCGACCTGAAGTCCCCGTGCGGCTCGATTCTGTCAATCAGGATTGACTTGGAGAGCCTCAGGCCTCCGTCCGCGAACGGGACCTTGCCGCCCAGTCTGGTGAATGTTATTTCCCTTGCCATGGCGCTTCCTCCGGCTAGAATTTCTCCACGGGAAAAATCTCGTTCCCGTCCTCGTCCTTCCGGGCCTCCGTCTGCGTGACGAGGTTCGCGAGCCTGTTGGACGCGGCCGCAAGGCGCTGGCTTCCGAGCATTTGGGAGCGGACGCTCGCCTTGTCGGGATAAATTGATTTCGGAATTCCTTTGTCGGTCTGCGTGTACTTTGCCGTCGCGGGAGTTTTCGGGACCTGAATGTCCTTCAAAATGTTGTCGAATTCGCCCTCGAATACCGCCGCGTACTGGGACTGGACTGAATTCGGGGACGGCGCGAGGTTCTCCTGCCAGAAGGTGTAGTAGATGAACCATTTGCCGACCTGCTCCGTAAGCTCGTCATAAAGGTGCGCGCGGAGGAAGCGCGAGGTGGTAAGGTTGAAGAAGTCGAGCTGGACGGGGGTGAATATGCAGTCCGCCGCGTACAGCGCGTTCATCACGAGGTTGTCGTAAGTGGGCGCGGTGTCGATGACGACGAAATCATACCTGCCGTCCGGCAGGGTCTTTTTCAGCGCGTGGCAGTCGCCCGGGCGGATGTCGAACAGCCTCAGCGACGACGGCACGATGCCCGCGTTCGGGATCCTCGACCTTACCGAGTAGCCCTCCGTCGTCCTGTGGGTCAGCGCCTCCGCGACGTTCCGCGTCGGTGGGCTTTCCCACGCCGCCTTTCATGCCTGGGAATGTGATGACCATAGAGACGCGGACGAATATCGCGACATTCTTTGCTGTAATGACGAATATATAACAAGTCATTGATAG
>CAMWTK010000027.1 GCA_947177175.1 uncultured Treponema sp. | reverse complement strand
CCGCGTACAAAATGCCGAGCGCAAGGGACGATTTGCCCGAACCCGAAACGCCCGCAATTCCCACGATTTTATTGAGCGGAATGTCAATGTCGATATTTTTGAGATTGTGCACGCGCCCACCACGAATGATGATTTTGTCGGGCGGATTACATTTTTCGTTCATTTTATGCTCCGTAATATTTGAATCCCCAATTCATCATGGCGTAGAATATGGGCATGAGGTCTTTGCCTTTTTGCGAAAACGAATATTCCACGTGGGGCGGAATTTCGTTGAACTGCTTGCGCACAATCACGCCGTCCGCCTCAAGTTCGCGCACTGTCGAAGTCAGCATGGTGTTTGTTATGCCGGGCAAATTTTTTTTCAGCTGCCCGAAACGCACGATGTCATTCACGCACAATTCGTACAGCACTTGGCTTTTCCACTTGCCTTGAAGCAGCAGGAGAACGGGCGTTACGGGGCAGTTGCCCGACGGCGTGACAATGCCTTCTTTCACGCGCACCAAAAATTCCTTGTAGCTCATTTTTCTTCCATTGCGTTTTCACCTTTTATTGTTCCAATATCCATTTGATGCCATCCGCCATGCGCGTGACGGCGTTCTGAAAATGATTGCCTTTGTTTGAGACGTAGACGGTTTTTATTCCCTTTGCGCGGAAATGCGCCTCCAAAAATCGGGTGTTCGTTTCCACTGGCTGTAAGACGGGATTTTTCGTTTTCGATTCCGCGTCTCCCAATGAAAAATAGATGCAATCGGGAGAGACGGCAAATTCGTTTTTCATCGCGAATTCGCAAAAATCGGGAAACCACAGCGATCCCGACGCGCTCGCCACTTTGGTAAATGCGCTCGTTTTATAGAGAGCGTAGATCGCGAAAAGCCCCGCAAGCGAATAGCCCGCGATTGCGTTGTACGCCGCTTTTCCGTCAATTAAGCCGTTCACTTCGGGAATGATTTGATCCGTCAGCAATTGCAAAAACGCATCCGCACCGCCGCTGCATGGCGTGTCGTTTTTTGAAATGGGCGGAATTGCCCACGGCGACATGTCCGCGTCCCAGTCGAGATTTGAAATGGCGGCAAGAACAAACGGCGGGCTGCCCAGCGATGTGCATGCGTCAAAAATGTTTTCGCCCTCGCTCATGACAGTGTTCAAATAAACAACGGGTGCATTGCCGTTTTCTGCACCGTACACCGTGATTTTCTTTCCGCCGGCAAAAAATTCTTTTGTCATACTTTCATAAAACCTTGTAAATCGGAAAAACCGAGTTCGCGGTAAAATTGCTTCGCGCCGTCGGTGGATTCCAAATATATTTTTCCGACGTTTTCCGCGCGGGCTTGTTCAATCAGAAACGTTACGATCTTTTTGCCTGCGCTGTGCTTTCTGTATTCGGGCAAGACGTAGATGTTCATCAAATAGCCGCATTTGCCATTCGCGTTGTCGGGAGAGGGCATTTCGTTGTACAGGCACAGTCCGCCGCAGCCGATAATTTCGTCGTCCTGATAGGCAAAGCACGCGATATGCTTGCCGTCGGGAATTGATTGCACATAATACGTGCGGTTTTGCGCTATCAAATCCTGCACGTCGGTTTCAGCGTCAAGCGAAAACACTTCGCGCAAAACTTTTTCCCGCCAGACAAGGAGCAAGGGCAATTCGTCAAGCGCAACTTTTTTGACTGCTATCATTATACGGCTTCCTTTAATGGTTTAGGCAATGCCTTTGTGTCTATTTTGCCGTTCGCGTTCAAGGTGATTTTGTCCATTCTGATAAAAAACTCGGGAATCATAAAATCGGCAAGATAGCGTTTCATTTCGCTTTTGACGCTTTTCAGCGAGAACGTTTCGTCCGCCACGATATACGCGGTGAGATAGGAAAGGTCGCTTTCGTCTTTTGCCGCACGAACGCAGCCGGCTTTTACGCCCTTGCATTTGAGCAGCACGTTTTCCACTTCCATAGGCTCAACGCGCTTTCCGTAAATCATCACTTGCGTGTCCTTGCGGTGCAAAAACGCGATGTTTCCATCGGGCAGCAGGTAACCCAAGTCACCGCTGTAATATATCCGCTTTCCGTCGTCCGTCATTGAAAACGCCTTGTTTTCGCTGGGAAGATTGCCGATATATCCGCGCGCAATGCCGCCGCCCAAAATGCAGATTTCCCCTGCAACGCCGTCTTTAACCGAATTATGCTGTTCGTCCATAATGCGAATTTCCGCGCCCAAAATGGGCTTCCCTATTGGAAACGTGCCGTCTGCCAAAACAGAAGATTTTTCGCACCGAAAGTAGGTGGCGCAAACGGTCGTTTCAGACGGTCCGTAGGTGTTGTAAACGGGCATTTTATCTAGCAATGTGTCAATGTAATGATAGCGCAAAACGTCGCCGCCGCTGACAAGCAAGCGCAATGATTTTGGCAGGACGGAAAGTTCGTTCATTTCTTTAAATAAATAAGGAAAGCCGCTTATTATCGTCACATTGTTTTTTTCAACAAAGCTCATGAGTTTTTGCAAGTCGTTTTTTGTTTGTGCAGAAGGAATCGCAAGCGTCGCGCCCGAAAGCATCGAGGCGAACACTTCTTCGACAAAAATATCAAAACTGCAAACCGAATGCTGCAACATCGTGTCGTTTTTATCGGGGTGAAATTCGTTTGCAAACGCTCGCACGTAGTGGCACACGTTACGGTGTTCCACTGCAATGCCTTTGGGCTTTCCCGTTGAGCCGGAAGTATAGAGAATATATGCAAGGTCGTCATCTTGTACCGCGGCAGGCACAAAGGTGTCGTCCGTTTCAATTTTTATTCCCTGCTCGACAAAGATAAGCGGCACATTTTTAACGCGGTCGGAATATGTTTTGTTTACGATGACGCATTCGGCATCCGCGTCCGAAAGCATATAGTTGATGCGCTCAATGGGGAACGTCGGCTCTGCAGGAACGTAGGCTGCCCCGGCTTTCAGAACGGCAAAGACGGCGGCAATCATTTCCACCGAGTGATCCATGATAATGCCAACGCGCTTTGCTCCATGTGGCAACATTTGCGCAATCGTATCGGAAAGTCTGTCCAATTCCCGCGCGGTCAATTTTCGCGTTTCGTCCAAAACGCAAACGCTATCGGGCAAATCCCGCAATCGTTTTTCAAATAAAGAAAGGATCGTGTTGTCCATTATTGTCTCCTTGCAGGCGCTTGTTTCATTCTCATACTGTTTTATACATTTTGTCTTATGACACGATACAAAAATCATACCATATTTAAAAACCCTGTCAAGTACGCAGAATAATAGTATATAGTATTAAAAAACATACTAGCAAATAGTGAGTAGTGCGGAGCAAGTCAGTATATAATAGTAGAAAAGAAGTAAGTATGCATATTCTTGTGTGGAGACGCGATAATTTGTTTTCCATGCTCGCTTGTCTTTCATTTGCGGTATGATATAATGACGGCATGACAAATGGCAATGTAGCGGATGGCATATTGATACGTATTGCAGAATTAGGCGACTTGCATTTTTTGAAGGCGCATGACAAACATATTTCAGAAGCCGTATTGAAAAATGCAATCAGGCAAGAACATATTCTCATGGCAGAGATAAATGGCGAAATCATTGGGTGGCTTCGCTATAATTATTTTTGGGATAACACGCCGTTTATCAATATGCTTTTTATAGTGAGCGAATATCGCGGCAATAGATATGGAGCAAATCTAGTTGCGCATTGGGAAGAGCAGATGAAACAATCAGGTTTTCATGTAGTCATGACTTCAACGCAGGCAAATGAATGTGCGCAGCATTTTTATCAAAAACTCGGATACAATGCCATTGGCGGTTTTTTGATGAGAAACGAGCCTTATGAATTGATATTGTCAAAAGAAATATAAAATTCAATTTTACGGAGCAACATATTTATGGACATAAAAACGCAGTTCAACCTCGTCGCGGAGGAATATGACGCAAATCGCAGGAAATTCATTCCCTGCTTTGACGACTACTACGAAAGCACAACGCGATTTATCGCGGCGGGAATCCGCAAGCCGAAACGGATTTTGGATTTGGGCGCGGGAACGGGGCTGCTGTCCTATTTTTGGTACCGGCACTTTCCGAAGGCGGAATATGTGCTTGTGGACGTGTCCGAGGAAATGCTGAAAATCGCGCGGAAGCGGTTCGGCGGCATTGCCACGGTGGATTTTCAGGTTGCCGACTATGCGGACGCGCTGCCGGCAGGTGATTTCGATGCCGTTATCTCGGCTTTGTCCATCCACCATTTGGAGAACGACGGCAAAAAGAAACTGTTCGCGCGCGTCTACGAAAAATTGGCGGACGGCGGGCTTTTCGTGAATTACGACCAATTCTGCGCGGGGCAGCCGGATTTGGACAAGTGGTTCGACTCGTACTGGGAAAATCATCTCTCGCGCAGCGGACTTTCGGCGCACGACATCGCGCTGTGGCAAGAACGGCGAAAACTGGACCGAGAATGCTCCGTCGAGCAGGAAATCGCGATGCTTCGTGCATGCAATTTCAAGGCAGTCAAGTGCGTCTATTCCTGCCAGAAATTTTCGGTCATTGTGGTAATCAAGTGAAAGCAGGTTCTAATTCGCTCGGCAAAGAAAAAGCGGATAATATCGATTGGAGTATGCCTTGTGTTATTTGTGTTGCGAATGATTTTACGAAGTTCGATGAGCACGCGGTTAATCAACATACCTTGATGCAAGCATCGAGGTATGTTGTTCTCATAAGGTATTGCAGTCGGGTTTCATCCCCTTTATTCCGACGCTATTCGCAACGAAGTTCCCTGCGCGAGCGTCGGGGTATGAAACCCTCCGCACGAATAAAATCATTTGGGGGCGGATATGTTTTTTCGCACCTTTATGAAATCCTGTCGTGTTCCTTCAAAATCGCGCCGGGATTTTTACTACACACCGTGTTTTTTTGTAGCCAGCTCCCCAGGCTTTCATCGCATCGATTATGGGCAGAAGCGTCTTTTCAAGCGGGGAAAGCGAGTATTCCACGCGGGGCGGCATTTTTGCAAAGGCTTTCCGCCGAACAAGCCCATCGGCTTCCGGCGCGCGCAGGTTGTCGGTCAGGACTTTTTTGCTGATGCCGGGAATCGTCCTGATGAAGTCGGTGAACCGCTGTGTGCCGTCGTACACCAAATTGCGGATAATCAGCAGCTTCCACGCGCGCACCGACACAACGTTGTCAAACCGGTTTATTCCCAGCTCAAGCGACGGGGTGATGTCGATGCTGATTTGCGCGGTGGGCGTGAGATATAAACCCGCGCCGACGAACAGAACCATCGCCGGAAACACGGCGGCGGCAAGTAGCATGCTGCGGTGGTGCGTTTTTTTTTCGCGCCGCATAGCCGTTCGTTTTCCGTGCGATATATGCTTTCGTGCTGTTTTTCAGTGTTTCGCTCGTACGAACTGCGTCAAATGCCGCCGGTGTTTTATCGTCCATGCCTCATCTCCTAGTCTTTCCCGCAGCCGTTCCTTTGCACGGGTCAGTAGCGTGTAGACAGCGCTGACGTTCTTGCGGAGAATTTCGCCGATTTGCGGTGCAGTGCACTGCTCATAATAGTGCAGGTACACCACGTCGCAGTATTTTGCGGGAAGCGAAAGCACTGCCTTCAGAACGTTGCGCTTTTCCTGCAGAACTTCTGACGGCAGCTCGATGATTTCTTCAAGCGACACGGTGCGCGAGCGGAAAAAGCTTTTGAGCCAGTCCTTGCACGTATTGACGGTCACGCGGATAAGCCATGTTTTTTCGTGTTCGTCACTCTCAAAGACGACGGGGCTGAGGCAATATTTGAAAAATACGGTCTGAAACACGTCCTCCGCATCAGCGTGATTTTTCAAATAGACAATGCAGAGCCGCTGGGCGGTATCGGCATACCGCTCAATGGTCCTGTTCGTCTCCCGCTCGCTCCGCATACGCATCGGATTCCGTTATCTTCTGTGTCCGCGGCTGTATCCGCTGAATCTCGCGTTCCTGTTTTGCCGGTTTCTGCCGCCGTTCTGCGTGCACGTGTCCTTGTTGTCGCAGATACCGTCGTTATTAGCATCGACAAAACAGTCGTTTCTACGGTGGTGTCCGTTGCCCGTGCCGTTCTGCGGGTACAGTTCCGTGCCACGGTTGTCGCAGATACCGTCATGGTTACTGTCAACAAAACAGCTGCATGCTTCCGATGCGTTCGCCGCATGTGCGCCCGCTTTTCCGCCAGTCTGCGCAGCGGCAGTGCCTGTCCACGCGCCGATTGCCAGAACCGCCGCGGGAATAATCGCTATCATCTTTTTCATCATGTATCCTCCATAAGATATTTTAATGAGCCGACTTCAGTTATAATATGACTGAAACCGCAAAATCCATTCAAAAATTCTGAAAAATTCGCATTATTTTTTTCTGCCCAAAGCCGCGCAGCAGTTTTTCCACGTCGGCGGCTTTCAGCACTTTGCTCCATGGACACGACTTTTTTATTGACAACGATAGCGGGCATGCTCATCACGCCGTATGCCATCACCTTTTGCAGGTCGGTGACGTACTCCATTTCCACGGGCAGCCCCAGTGTCTGCGCCGCTTCCTTCGCGTTCTCGTACTGCTCGTGGCAGGACTTGCAGCCCGCGCCCAAAACTTTGACGCTGCGGATTGCTTCATTTTCCTTTCCGAAATCAAACGGTGCCATATCGATTACCTCCATTGGTATGGTATGAAAAACATTATTTATTGTCATTATAAAGCCGATTGTATTCTGCCTTGGCACGGGAAGCCTGTGCTTCGCCAGTGCGGCATCTGGGATTCAGCAAAATACATCTTCTGCCACAGCCCGTGCATCTTAGTTGCGACAAATATTCTTCAAGCATCGGATGTGGCGCGGCGGTGTCGTCCGTTGCGATGCTGCGTTCCGTATCGGTGTTTTCGGCTGGGGCAGCTGGAATCGTGTTTTCAGCAACAATGGGATGAGGGATTTCCGGGGCGGTTTTGTCGTCTGGTTTGCTTTTGTGGACTGCCAGCAAAAAATAGATCATGACGGCCGCGATAAGTCCAGCGGAAAAACAGAAAACCGCAGGCATCGCTTCTTTTTTTGCCAGGGACGAAGGAAGTTTTTTGAGCACTCCCAGACGGTATTTTGCGTGTAAAAGAATATGCAGGATCATTATGCCCAGGCAGACGTAAGACAGCACGTAATGTATATTGAACAGAAGCATCCATGGAATATTCGGCTGCATGACAAACAGCTCTTTTGCAATGAGTATTCCCGTTACAATCACCGTCGGCATACAGAGTGTCAGCGCAATATCCGAAGCGACCAAAGCAGTCTTCTTCGGCTGCCTGTTTTTGACCGACTTGAATAATCCCGTCAGCAGGGGGCGGTTCAGCAGTATATGGGCAAGGAACAGTATTCCCATGCCAAGACTGACCGTTTCGTGGAAAAATCCGCCCAGACTCCGCGCAAACATCAGCAGCGAATATACGATAATCATGGTGATGTCGATAAAAAGTCTTACAATGACCGTTTTTTTTCAGCATTCATAGCCTCCGTTATAATACGACTGGAACGGCAAAATCCATTCAGAAATTCTAAAAAAACTGCATTATTTTTTCGGCGGATAGCCCGACCGCCGCTTGCGGCGGGCACGCCCTAATCGGTGCGCAAGACAAAACTCTTTTTTTTCGGTATACTGGAGTAATGGCAAAGACATTCGACGACAAAAAGATTATTTACACGATGGAGCACGTGAGCCGGTCGTATGGCACGAAGACGGTTTTGAAGGACATTTCCATTTCGTATTATTACGGCGCGAAAATCGGCGTGATTGGCGAGAACGGCGCGGGAAAATCTTCGCTGTTCAAGATTTTCGCGGGGATTGACAAGGATTACACGGGCGAGACGAAACTGCTTCCCGGCTACAGCATGGGCTATCTTGAGCAGGAGCCGTACCTTGAGCCGGGCAAGACCGTCCGGGAAATCGTTATGGAAGGCGTGAAGCCGATTACTGATTTGCTCGCGGAATTCGACAAGGTGAACGAGGCGTTTGGCGACAGCGACGCCGATTTTGACAAGCTCTGCGCGCGTCAGGCGGAAATTCAGGAGCAGCTGGATGCCGCGGACGCATGGAATCTGGACGCGAATTTGGAGCTGGCAATGGACGCGCTCCGCTGCCCGCCGCCCGATCAGGTAGTGGACGTGCTTTCTGGCGGTGAGCGTCGCCGCGTCGCGCTCTGCCGTCTGCTGTTGCAGAAGCCGGACATCCTGCTCCTTGACGAGCCGACCAACCATCTGGACGCGGAGACCGTCGCCTGGCTGGAGCGTCATCTGCAAGGCTATCCCGGAACGATTATCGCGATCACGCACGACCGCTATTTTTTGGACAACGTGGCGGGCTGGATTCTGGAAATGGATCGCGGCGAGGGCTATCCGTTCAAGGGGAACTACAGCGCGTGGCTTGAGGCAAAGGAGAAACGCCTTGCACTTGAGGAAAAGCAGGCTTCCGTCCGCCGCCGCGAGATGCAGGAAGAGTTGGCGTGGATTCATGCGGGCGCAAAGGGGCGGCAGGCAAAGCACAAGGAGCATATCACCAAGTACGAGGCATTGCTTGCGGAAGAAAGCAAGCGCGTGCAGCTCAAGGACAGTCAGATTTCCATTCCCGCCGGCCCGCGCCTGGGCAACGTGGTCATCGACGCGGAAAAACTGACCAAATCGTTTGACGACCGCGTGTTGTTTGAGAACCTTGACTTTCATATTCCCGCCGGGGCGGTCGTGGGCGTTGTCGGGCCGAACGGCGCAGGCAAGACGACGCTGTTCAAAATGCTTGCGAGCGCGGCGGGGCAACAGGTCGAGCTTCCCGACGGCACGATGGGGACGGAACTGCCCGACAGCGGCACGATTACCGTGGGCGAGACGGTCAAGCTTGTCTACGTTGACCAGATGCGCACAAAGCTCGACCCGAACAAGACCGTGTACGAAATGCTTTCGGGCGGCGCGGACTTGATCAAACTGGGCGCGGTGGACGAAAAAGGTCGCCCGCTCAACGGCGCGGTGCGCGAAATTAACGCGCATGCCTACTGCTCCTGGTTTAATTTTGCCAGTGCCGAGCAGAACAAAAAAATCAACGTACTCAGCGGCGGCGAAAAGAACCGGCTGAACATGGGCATGATGTTCAAGGAGGCGGGCAACGTGCTTTTGCTTGACGAGCCGACCAATGACCTGGACATCACGACTACGCGCTCGCTGGAAGAGGCGATCAACGCGTTTGCCGGCGTGGTACTCGTCATCAGCCACGACCGCTATTTCCTTGATCGTATCTGTACGCACATTTTGGCGTTCGAGAACAATTCCGAGGTCAAATGGTTTGAGGGCAACTGGAGCGAATACGTGGAATGGAAGAAAACCGTGCTCGGTATCAGCGACGACATCCCGCACAAGACTGTTTACCGAAAAATCACGCGGTAGGCAGCCGTCTGGCAAAAACGAACGGCTTCCGTATGAGACGCGGAAGCCGTTTTGTTTCATGAAAGAAGCACAAAAAACTCCTGCCGTTCAGCAGGAGTTTTTCATTTTTGTTGGAGACGATCGGACTTGAACCGACTACCTTTTGAATGCCATTCAAACGCTCTAGCCAGGTGAGCTACGCCCCCGAATATATCAATCATAACAAAAAAGGCCGTTCTCCGTCAAGAGAACAGCCCGTTTATCTGTAAAAACAGTTAGGCGGCTTTTTCTGCCAACGGGTGCTGAATGTTCTTGATAGAAAGAATCAGTCCCACCAAGGCGACCGTCATGCCGACGAACGCGAGACAAGAGCCGATGAAAATCCAGCCGAACAAAGCATAGTCATTGTCGTAGCAGTACATCGCCATGGCAACCGTATGCGCAATGCCGAACGCCGCGCCAATCAGCCACACGATAAAATCGACGACGACAAAGTTACCGACAAAATACAGGATGACTCCCACCAAAGCCGCAAGCCACACGATGACGATGAACGTCGAGATGTAGGCAATGCCAGGCTGGTTATAATAACTTGCGCCGGAAAAGATGTTCAGCATAACATCTTCTTCGCGGGCATACGGAATCAGCAGTCCGAGAAAGGTGACTGCCATGCCAATCAGATACAACAGGCGATCGGTTGATTTTTTCAGTGTCATAGGTAACTCCATTTCGGAATCAAGGATTCCAAAGATTATCATCTTCATTATATACGATTTTCAGAGAAAGTCCACAAAAAAATGAAGGGAATTCCATAAAAAATTCCGCAGATTTTGTCGCGCTGTCATTCCTAAAAAGAAATAATTATGTTATACTGACGCGATGTCGAAATATACGGCGAACACACTGATTCTTTCCCTGCTTGCGGCGTTGTTTTTCGTTTCGTGCGGAACGAAGACGACGCGTCAGATAGAAATTGGCGGCAGCTATTATTATTGGGAAGGTTCGGCAAAGTCAAAACTGGGCGACGCGTTGCGCAATGCCGATTCGTTCAAAAAACTGGACGACGCTTCTATTTATAATCTGACCAACGTGCTGGGAAAAGGTTCGCATTACGTGTGGATTCGCGCCGAATTTGACATTCCGCCGCAGCTTGAGGGGCAGACGCTCGGTCTGGTTGTGCCGCGCCTGCGCTTTGCCGAAGAATTGTACTGCAACCGTACGCGCGTTTTTAAGTATGGTGCTCCGCAAGGGCGCGGCGCATTGTCCGAGGTGCAGCTGTTTTCTTTTCCGACGAACATCCTCAACCGGGACGAAAAAAATACGGTTTTCATAAAAGTGTTTGCGCAGGGACTGGGCGGTATTTCGACGCACGCGGTCATCATGCCGTTCCAAGAGGCGTACTCGATGTTTGAGCAGTTTAATTTTTATCACGCGCGCATATATATTTTTTTGGTGGGCATTCAGTTTTTCGCGTTCATCCTGTACCTGATGTTCTATATCAAGCTCAGGAAATTCAAGGAATATTTTGATTTTGCGATTATCAATATTTTTACGCTCGTCTTTCTGATTCCGTTTTTTGCCACGGAATTGCCGACTTATCGGATCGATCAGATTCCGTTCCTGCTGTTTACCAAATGCACGGTGTGGCTTCCGCTGTATGTCATCGGCTATTGCTTGTCGTCGTTTGTCATGCATTATCAGAAGATTTTGTTTTCGCGCTCGGTGGATATTGTGCGCGCGTCGGTGCTTGTCGGGCAGATTGCGGTGATGATGGCGATGCCCACGTATGAAACGCTTATGCTTGTCGCGCCGTTCCTGCTGAGCCTGACGGTGCTGCAACTGGTGGGCGTTTTTGCGTTCTTGATTCGGAATTTGTTCCGGCCGTACTCGCGCAGGCGCGCGCTGGAATGCGGCATCGTTTTTTTGCCGCTTATCTGTGCCGCCGTCTTTGACATTGTTATCCGCGCGCGCGACAATTCGCAGACGTATCCCGTTTTTTCGCTGTTCGGGTGGCTGTTCAGCATTTTCGGCTTGCTCATCGTGCTGATTATGCGCTTTTCGCGGATTTATAAGGATTACGAGCAGCTGACCGACCATTTGCAGGACGAAGTGAACGTGCGGACGCAGGATTTGTACAACCTCAACCGCGAGCTTTCCCGGCTGAACGAGCATCTGGAAGATGAGAAATTCAAGGCGGACATGGACTTGCAGATGGCATCGCTCGTGCAGCAGCGGTTTCTGCCGCAGCCGAACAAGCAGTTCCGCGGGTGGGATATTGCGGTATACTACAGTCCGTCGTCAATCGTTTCGGGCGACCTGTACGATTATTACAATGACAACGAAAAGCTGAACGGGCTTGCGCTCTTTGACGTTTCGGGCCACGGCATTTCGTCAAGCCTTGTGGCAATGCTTTCCAAAAATATCATTTCCCGCGTGTTTCAGAAAGGATTTATCATTGACGAGCCGATTGATCGGGTACTCAACCGCATCAATAATGTCATTCTGAACGAAAAAGGCGACATCGACAATTATCTGACGGGCATTTTGTGCCGTTTTGAGGCGGACGCGAATTCCGATACATTCAGGGTGGAACTGGGGAACGCGGGGCATCCGTATCCGCTCAAATTCAGCGCGCGCGACAACGAGATTTTTGAGCTGCGCGGCAATTCCGGCAAAAAGTATTACGGCGCAATCGGCATGCGCGACATCGACATTTCGTTCGCAAAGTCCGATTTTGTCATGGCGGAGGGCGACGTGCTTATCTGCTATACCGACGGCTTGACCGAAGCGTTGAATACCAAGCAGGAGCAGTTCGGGGCGGAGCGCGTCAAGCAGCTGGTCAAAGAGAACAGCGCGCTTTCTGCGAACGAGCTGCTCAAATGCATTATGAAAAGTCATACGGCGTTTACCAAAGGCAAGCAGCACGAGGACGACATCACGTTGGTGATTGCTAAGCGCACCAACATGGCCGATTTTGTTTCCGAAGAGACCGACGAGGATTCAGAGAAAGAAGACCTTATCGAGTTGTTCCCGGTGGAAGATGAGGTTGCCGACGTTAATGGGGGGGGGTGGATATTATAGAACTTCTTCCCGTTGACGACTAAACGTGCTATACTTTGTCCATGAGCGACTTGTACGAAAAAGCATTGGAAAAACACGCCGCTTGGCGCGGCAAGATTACGACGGAACTTAAAATGCCCTTGGAGACGCGCGACGATTTGTCGTTGGCGTATACGCCTGGTGTTGCAGAGCCGTGCCGTCAGATTCACAAAAACCCGGACGATGTGTACACATACACTTGGAAAGGCAACACGATTGCGGTCGTGTCGGATGGAACGGCAGTGCTTGGCTTGGGCGATATTGGGCCTGCGGCGGGATTGCCCGTCATGGAAGGCAAATGCGTCCTGTTTAAAAAATTCGCGGGCGTTGATGCCGTGCCGCTGTGCATTGATACGAAAGACCCGCAAAAAATCATCGAATTCTGCAAGCAGATTGCGCCTACGTTCGGCGGCATCAATTTGGAAGATATTTCCGCGCCGCGTTGCGTGGAAATTGAGCGGACGCTTATCAAGGAACTGGATATTCCCGTGTTCCATGACGACCAGCACGGAACGGCGATTGTCGTGACGGCGGCGATTATGAACGCGCTCAAGGTGGTCGGTAAAAAGCCGGAGGACTGTACGCTCATCGTTTCGGGAACGGGTGCGGCGGGTAGCTCGATTATCAGAATGTTGCACCAGTTCGGTATCGGAACGATTTATGGCTTTAACATTAACGGCATTGTCATTAAAGAAGATTACGGCAAGTACGATTTTCTGACCAGGGAGCTGACGGAAATCACTAATCCTGACAACCGGCGCATGACGCTCGCGGAGGCAATGGCGGGCGCGGATATTTTTGTGGGCGTTTCCGCGCCGAATCTGGTGAGCGAGGCAATGGTCGCGTCAATGGCAGAAAAGTCAATCGTGTTTGCCATGGCGAATCCTGAGCCGGAAATCACTTACGAAAAGGCAAAGGCGGCGGGCGCGTATATCGTCGGCACGGGGCGCAGCGACAAGCCCAACCAAATCAACAATATCCTTGCGTTCCCCGGCCTGTTCCGCGGTGCGCTTGACTGCCGCGCGCGGAAAATCACGGAAGAAATGAAGATTGCCGCCGCCCGCGGGCTTGCCTCGTTGGTGAGCGACTCCGAGCGAAGTCCCGACATGATTATTCCCGGCGCGTTTGACGAGCGTGTGGCGCAGACAGTTGCCAAAGCCGTCGCCGACGAAGCGCGCAAGGCAGGACTTGCCCGCGCATAGCAACCGGCAACGCCGTCAGTGCATTACGGAAGTTTTGCGATGCGGCGTTGCAGGGCGGTATACATTATCAGCATGATGGCAGTCGTCAGTATCCAGCTGGCAGGGTACACTGCCGTCAGCTGAGCGAAAGTCGAGCCGCGGGCAATGACAAACACCCACAGCAGACGGAATATGCACGTGCCGAAAATCGTAATGACGGCGGGAAGCATGGAATGCCCCATGCCCCGCAGTGATCCGGCGCTCACTTCGTACCCGCACATGATCCAAGAGAACGGCAGAATGTGGAGCATTCGGATAAGTCCGAACGAAACGACGTGCGGATTCGCCGAATACAGCGAAAGCAGCGGCATACGGAAAAGCAAAAACAGGCTGATGAGCAGTATGTTCGAGGCGATTCCGCACAGCAAACTGATTCTGAACACTTTGCGGCAGCGGTCAAACTGGTGCGCGCCGTAGTTTTGGCTCGTGAACGTGACACACGCCTGCGTGAACGCGCTCACCGGGAAAAAGGCAAATGCCTCAAAACTGTTTGCCGCCGCGCTGCCCGCAATTGCGTCCGCGCCAAAAGCGTTTATCGCGCTTTGAATGCAGACATTGGAAAACGAAAACACCATGCCTTGCAGTCCCGCAGGCGCACCGATTTTTATCAGCCCGAGGACATAGTTTTTTTGCAATGAAAGCCTGCGTATGCTCAGCCGGAACGGCGCGCTTTCGCGCAGCAAGAACGATAGTATCAGCGACGCACTGACCATGTTCGACACGACCGTTGCAATCGCCACGCCCGCCACACTCAAATGAAAGACAATGACGAGCAACAAATTCAACAGCACATTGACAACGCCCGCAATGGTCAGGCAATAGAGCGGGCGTTTGCTGTCGCCTTTTGAGCGCAGGATTGCCGCGCCAAAGTTGTACAGCATGACAAACGGCATGCCAAAAAAGTAAATCCGCAGATACCGCACCGACAATTCGATGACATCCGGCGGCGTGTGCATGAGCGTCAGCAGGGGACGCGCGGCAAACTGACCGAGCACGAGCAAAAACGCACCGCTCAGCAGGGCAACAGAAACGACCGTGTGCACGGCTTCGCCAATGTTTTGCTGCTTGTTCTGACCGATAAGCTGCGCAATGACGACATTCGCGCCCACGCTCAGCCCTACGAACAGGTTGACGAGCAAGTTGATGCTTGAGCTGGTTGAACCGACCGCCGCCAGCGCAAGACTGCTCGCGAACCGCCCCACCACCGCAATGTCGGCGGCATTGAACAGCTGTTGCAGAATACTGCTCGCCGCAAGCGGCAGCGCGAACAAGCAGATTTTGTCGAGCAGCGAGCCGGAGAGCATGTCGATGTGTGGGGATTTTTGTGCAGTCATATCGTTTCTCACGTTTTGCCGGTGCAGGATTTTGCCCGCGCAGTGCTGGCAAGACCCTGTATCAGCGATTTTTTATGCGGAATCGGAGCGTTCGGGCGGAAAATCCGCCCCAAAAAGCACACGCGACGGTGCGCCGTACATCAGAAGAAAATCAGACCGAGAATACCGGCAGGAACAAGATAGAGCGCGAACCATTCCAAATGCCCGCGGTTAATGATGTTCATCAGCCAAGCCAGTGCAAGATAGCCCGAAACGAACGCCGTCACGCAGCCGAGCACGAGCGGAATCAGCCCGACCGCACCTGCCACAATCTCCAAGTCTTTCAGTTCCAGGAGAAACGCACCCAAAATTGCCGGGATTGCCACGATGAACGAATAATCCCCGGCGGTGCTGCGGTCAACCCCACTGAACAATGCGCCCGAAATCGTTGCGCCGCTACGGCTGATGCCCGGCAATGTCCCGATTCCCTGTGCGAATCCGACGACAAGTGCCTGCCGCCAGTTGATTCCCGTCAAGTGCTGCTCGCCGGACGCACCGTTCATCGCGGCGCGGTCCAAGCAACGGTGTTTATCGGCAATGGAAGATGCGACAAGCAGACCCGCCGTTATCAGAAAGCCAATGCAGATATGCGTAAGCGGTATGCGCGTTATCACTTTGCTCGTCACTATGCCGATTGCGCCCGTGACAACCGTGCTTATAATCACCATGATTATGAGGGAACGACCCGCCTGTTCGTTGGGGGCGAGCGTGGCGATTTTTGCGTCGGTAATGGGCTTGGAGTCCATCGGCACTTCTTTCCGCCCGATCGCGCGGAACAGAATCATAAAAAGCCGCCCGATAACCTTGCGGAAATAAATGACAACCGCAAGAAGCGTCGCCATGTGCAGCATAATGTCAAAGAGCGGCGGCACATCTCCCATTTGAAAAAGGTGTTTTGCAAGTGCCAAATGCCCGCTTGAAGAGACGGGCAGGAATTCGGTCACGCCCTGGAGCGCGCCGACCAGTATGCTTTGGAGTATTGTCATGTTTTACCTCTATAATACCGACCTAGTGTAGCACAGACGGACGGCTTTGTCAGCAGAAGGGAGCGTTCCCGCCGTCATGTTATCAGTTTGTCCAGCCGCGAATCTTTCTGCCGCCAGTTCTTGTCCACTTTTACCTGCAAGTCAAGGTCAATGCGGTAGGGAAAAATCCGGCGCAGTTTTTTGTTGCTTTCCAGTCGGATTGTCTTGATAAGGTTTGCGCCCTTGCCGATAAGAATGCCTTTCTGGCTCTCACGCTCAACGCACAAAAACGCGCGCACCCACATTTCGTTGGGACTTCTCATTTCCATGTCGGCAATCTTCACGTAAATGGCGTGGGGAATCTCTTGGCTTACGCGGATCATCGCTTGTTCGCGGATAACTTCCGCTATGCGGAAATCCACTTCTTGGTCGGTATAGAATTCTTCGCCGTACAAATGCGGGCCTTCGGGAGCGAGGTCGAACAGGGCGCGCAGTACGTCGTCAACGCCGCTGTCGTCTTTTGCGGACATCGGCACGATTTTGTATGCGTCCGGCAGTGCTTCCTGCACGAACTGCCGCGCGTCCTGCGGCTTTGCGTGTGCGTCGTCGGTTTTGTTTATGGCAATGACGACCTTTTTTGCGAGCGGTTTGAGCAGCGCGGCAATGGCTTTTTCCTCTTCGCCACAGGCGCGCGTGCTGTCAACAACGTATAAAATGCAGTCCGCGTCGTCCAGCCGGTCGGTGACCAGTGCCTTCATGCGCAGGTTCATTTTCTTTTCCGAATCATGGTAGCCCGGCGTGTCCACGAACACGAGCTGTCCGAGCGAAGTGTTCACGATTCCCCTGATTGCGTTGCGCGTCGTCTGCGGATATGACGAGACAATGGCGATTTCCTCACCGCTCGCCGTGTTGAGGAACGTCGATTTTCCCGCCGACGGCCGTCCGATAATCGTCACGAGCGCTGTCTTTGCGCCGACGGGCGGTTTTTCTTCCATAATTTGTTCAGTATCGTTTGCCAAAGCCATACCGCAAGTATCGCGTAAAAAAGGAAAATGCACAAGGGGACGCGCCGCCGTGAAAACGCTCGCTGAGCGTTGCCCAAATTCTCACTGCGCTTTGTGCAAAAACTCACTGACTTTTTAAAAAAAGTCAGTGAGAATTTTTTAAAACTCAGTGAGTTTTTTGGGAAAAGTCACTGAGAATTCTGACGGCCGTCACTGCCGTTCGTGCCGGAAAAACGATGACAAAAGTGCCGTGTTGGTGTACCATAGGAGCGGAGCAGATACTATGGAATACGATGTCATTGTTATTGGGGCAGGACCGGCGGGCGTTTCTGCCGCGTTGTACGCAAAACGCGCCAACCTGAACGTGCTCGTGCTGTATTATGGCGAGAGTCAGTTGGAAAAGGCACACAAAATCGACAATTACTACGGTTTTCCCGGCGGCATTGCGGGCGCGGACTTGTACGCGGCGGGCATCGAACAGGCAAAAACAATGGGCGTGGACGTTGCCGAACGTGAGGTGACGCACCTTGAGCTGACTGCACCCGCGCCGCAGACGCAGTACCGCGTGGTGGCGGGCGGTACGGAATACACGGCGCGCGCGCTTATTCTGGCGACGGGCAACAAGAAACTCCGCCCCGCCGTCCCCGGAATTGTGGAATTTGAGGGCAAGGGCGTTTCGTACTGCGCGATCTGCGACGGCTTTTTTTACCGCCAAAAAAAGGTTGCCGTCATCGGGAACGGCAGTTTTGCCGTGAGCGAGGCAAGCGATTTGGTGCATATTGCCGCAAGCGTCACGGTGCTGACGGACGGAAAGGACGACGGCGAACTGCAAAAGGCACTTGCCGCCGCGCCTGACTTGGCGCAAAAAATTACGGTTGACGTGCGCAAGCTTGCCCGCATCCGTGGCAAGGACGATACCGGCACAAAAGTCGGCGCGGTTGAGTTTGCCGACGGCGGCATTCTTGAGACGGACGGCGTATTTGTCGCGCTCGGTTCGGCGGGAGCGGTTGACTTTGCCAAAAAACTGGGGCTTGCCCTGAACGGAGACAGCATTGCCGTCAACGAACAGATGGTGACGAACGCGCCCGGCGTATTCAGCTGCGGCAACGCGAACGGCGGGCTTCTGCAAGTATGCAAGGCGGTGCATGAAGGCGGCATTGCCGGGCTTGCGGCGGTGGAGTACGTCCGGGGATTGCAGAAAGCGCAATGACGGCACGGGAACGGGAAAAGACGATCGTCCGCACCAGCCTGCTCGGAATCGGCACGAACGTCGTGCTGTCCGCGCTCAAGGCAGTGGTCGGTTTGCTGTCGCATTCTATCGCCATTGTCCTTGACGCGGTGAACAATCTGACTGACGCGCTGTCGTCGCTCGTCACGATTATCGGCACAAAGCTGGCGGAAAAGCCCGCCGACCGTGAGCATCCGTTCGGGCACGGCCGTGCGGAATACCTGTCCGCGCTCGTGATTGCGGTGATTATCCTGTACGCGGGCGTTACTTCGCTCGTGGAATCGGTCAAAAAGATTTTTGCGCCCGCAACGCCCGCATATAGTGCTGCCACAATCGCACTGGTGGCGGTTGCGGTGGCAGTCAAAATCGCGCTCGGACTGTTTGTCAGGGCGACGGGAAAGCGTGTGCATTCGGATTCACTTGCGGCAAGCGGGCAGGATGCCTTGCTGGATGCGGTGATTTCCGTGTCAACATTGGTGGCGGCGGCAGTGTTCTTGTGGTGGCACGTCGCGCTTGAGGCGTATTTGGGCGTGGGTATTTCGTTCGCAATCATTGCGGCGGGCGTGCAGACGGTGCGCGAAACGCTGAGCAAGATACTGGGCGAGCGGCTGAACGCAGACATTGCCCGCGCCATAAAAGCGACCGTCCTCGCCGCCGACCCTGAGATTCACGGCGTTTTCGACTTGGTGCTGAACAATTACGGACCTGACCGGCACATCGGCTCAGTGCATATCGAAGTCCCCGACACGTGGACGGCGGACAAAATCGACGCGGTTTCGCGCAAAATCACGGCGGACGTGTACGAACGGCACTCGGTCGCGCTCGCGGCAATCGGCGTGTACAGCGTGAACGTCAAGGATGATTCGGTGGCGCGGGTGCGCGCGCAGGTGGAAAACATCGTGCGCGAGCATAAAAATATCCTGCAAATGCACGGTTTTTATCTGAACGAGGAGAAAAAACAAATGCGCTTTGACATCATCGTGTCGTTCGACGCGCCGAACATGCAGTCAATGTTCGACCACGTTGTTGCCGATGTGCGCGAGGCATTCCCTGACTATGACGTGCAAGTGCAGTTCGATACGGACATCTGCGACTAGCGTTCGTCCGTGATTCCCTGTGCCGTCTTGTACCAAATGCGGCATTCCAGCAGCGCAAAGGCAATGGCCGCCACGCTGAACCAACGGTAGCCCGTGGAAAACGCGGCGAAAAAATTGTACATGCCATGGAGCAGCGCCGCCCACACGAACGGCATGACGTTGTTCCGGCGGTGGCGGAACAGCCACAGGTACAGCCCGCTCAGCCCCGCGCAGAACGTGTGTATCAGCACGGCAGTGCCCGTGCGCATGAGCAGCAGTTTGAACGCGGCGGCGACATCGTGCTGTATGCCGATTTCCTGTATTCGCTTGACCAGATAAATGACGGATTCAAAGCCGCCGAGCGTCAGCCCGAACAATAGGCAGCACGAAAAGAACGCGGCGAGCGTCTGTTTTTTCTGCGGCACAAGCGCGAGGAACAGCATTTTGACCGTCTCTTCAATAAGCCCGTTAAAGACGACCGCCGTCACCAAAAGCGACCCGAACGTTTCCGCCGTAAACACGGGAATGGCGAGTACCACGTACTGCACGAACGCTATCGGAATGATTGCCGCCAGCGAAAGCACGCACGACAGCAGTGCGTAACGGGTTTTTAGCCCCGGAACGACGAGCAGAAAGACGACGAACGCCGCCACGAGCGGAATAAAACAGAGTGCCAGAAAAGCGTAGAATTGCATTGTCTCTAGCATACAGAAAAAACCGCGCGTTGTAAACGACCGCGCGTTACGGTATAATCAGGTATGAGCAAGGCATTGATTTTGATGGGCATTAAGCATTGCGGAAAAACGACGCAGGGGCGGCTGCTTTCCAAGCATTTTGCCTGCCCGTTCTTTGATACGGACGATATTATCCAGGCGCAGACGGGCTTGCCGCCACGGAGTATCTATGCCGAACAGGGTGAGGCGGCGTTCCTTGCCGCCGAGCGTTCCGCCTGCGAGCACCTTGCCCGCCTGATTGCGGAGCGCACGCCCGCCGCAAAGCCTCATGCCGCCGTCATTGCGACCGGGGGCGGCATCTGCAAGAACAGTGCGGCGGTCGCCGTGTTGCGTGCGCTCGGAACGCTGATTTTTTTGGACGCGCCGGAAAGCACTGCCGCCGACCGCATTGTGCGCGAAGCAGTCGTCGCCGCGGACGGCACGATAAGCAATCTGCCCGCGTACATTGCCAAAGAGCGATCGCAGACGTTGGACGACGTGCGCGCAATCTTTCATCGTTTTTATGAGGAGCGCACTAAAAGCTATGCCGATCTCTGCGCCGTGCGTGTGCCGATGACGCCCGCCACTCCCGAAGAGAATATGCAGGCGGTGCTGCGGGCGCTCGCGGCACGGCGTTAGTCCGCGCCGCACCCGGAACAGCCGACTCCGCAGGACGCGCAGTTGCCGTGGCAGCCGCTTTCGCGCGGTTGCGGCAGTTCTTCGTCCGTCGCGTCCCTGACATCTATCACTTCCACATCAAAGTGCAGGGTTTTTCCTGCAAGCTCGTTGTTCGCGTCCACCGTGATGATGTCGTCGGTCACGTTGGTAACGGTCACGATAGCCATGCCCGTCGCCGTTTCTGCCTGGAATTTTTGTCCTACCTCAATCGGAATGCCCGCGTCAAACTGCGCGCGCGGCACTTCGGCGCGCAGTTTTTCGTCGTACTCACCATAGGCATCTTGCGGGGCGACTACCACGTGCAGCGTGTCGCCCGTGTTTTTCCCCTCAAGTTCGCGTTCCAGTCCCGGAATAAGGTTGCCGTAGCCGTGCAGGTACTCCAGCGGCGCAGAACGTTCCGACGCATCAATCACCGTTCCGTCGTCTCCGCGCAAAGTATAGTGGATTTTTACCATTTTGTTCGTTGTAATCGTCATACTTCAAACATACTGTTTTGCATGACTTTCGGCAAGGCAAAAAAGCCGATACCGTGCGCCGCTGCCCGCCACAAAGTGGATACGTTTGTACTGCGCAGTGGAAACGTTTCGACTGGTCAGTGGATACGTTTCTACTGTGTGCATGGAAACGTATCCACTTTGCGGTGGAAACGTTTCCACTAACAAGCGGATACGTTTGTACTTGTGGGGCGAAGGCTTACCGTGCAGGTATTTTTATAGTATAATAGGACTAGGAGGAGTATATGTTGCGACCTACGGCAAAAAAAGTTCTTCCCCTTGATAATTACCGGCTCCGTATTGTATTTGACAATGCGGAAGAGCGAGTGTTCGATGTCGCGCCGTATATTCAGGGGGCATGGTATGGACAGCTCAAGAACAAGGCGTATTTCAGCAGGGTGACGACGGACGGCTTTACGGTCGTATGGCCGGACGGACAGGACATCTGCCCCGATGAGCTGTATTCGCTCAGCTACGAAGTGAATGCATAAACTGTTTTCGTCGTCACTCCCGCTAGCCTTACCGCGTGAGGCTTCTGAAATGATTGCGAATCAGTTTGCCCGATTCGGTCAGGTCGCTTTCTGCCCAGCCGCTTGTCTTTGAACAGCCGGTGCTGATTGCGCTCGCCGTCTCATTCTTGTTGCACAGGCTCCAGTTCATGTGGCTGATGTTGTACTTTTTAATCAGCGCAAACCAGCTGTTTGATTCCGCTTCGTTAAAGCCGCCGTTGCCGCTTGCGTCGCACGTTCCGAATTCCGTGATGAAGACAGACATTCCCTTTGTTATGACATTTTCGACGCGCGATTTCAAATTGGAATGACTGCCCGCATAAAAGTGGAACGTGTACATCACGTTGTCGAAGTTCAGTTTGTCCGCCCAGGCTTCGTCCAAATCTTGCGACCAAGTGTTCGTTCCGACGATAATCACGGCGTTCGGCGCGTTCGTGCGGATTGCCGGAATGACCGCCTGCGCATACGGCTTGATTGTGCTGCTCCACGGTGAGCCGGTCGGTTCGTTGCAGATTTCGTAGAGGACGTTTCCGTAGTTTGCATATTTTTGGGAGATTTCGCCGAGGAATGCGATTGCTTCTGCCTGCGTGTTCTGCGGATTATATTCATGCACATGCCAGTCCACCAGGACGTACATGCCGAGTTCCGTGGCGTATTCGATTCCGTCGCAGATGAGTTGTTTCAGTTCCGCCTGATTTCCGCCCGCGCAGTAGCCGCCATAGCCTTGCGGATAAAGCACCAGGCGAATGCAGTTTGTGTTCCAGTCGTCGCGGAGCGTTTGGAATGCCGCCTTGTTGACGTAGCGGCTAAAGTCCGTGCCAAAGTTGATGCCGTGCGTTGACATTCCGTACAACTGATATTTTTGGTCGTGCTCGTCATACAGATACGCGCCCGAAACGTGCAGTTTTCCATGGCTTTCAAACGGCGTGTCAGTCTGAGAAACTGGCGGCGGATTTGGCGTAACAGTCGGCGTTTCGGTCGGCTTGCCTGATGCAGTGCCTTTTGTGACGATTTCGACTTTTGTCAGCGTCACGCCATAGCCGTTGATATACAGCCCGCTTGATTTCAGCGCGGCCGCGTCCGAAGCGGTCAGCGTATAAGTGACGGTGTTTGAAGTCGGCTTAAAAGCCGCGTCACTTCCGCTGCCGGACAATTCTGCGCCGTCAATTTCCCCCGACGAAAGGGCTTGCCATGTGTCCGTCGTGTTTTCGTATATTTTTATGTTGTGATACGCTGCCGACGCGATTTCGGTGAGCGAAAAAATCAACTGGCTTCCTTCTGTCACCGCGCTGAATTTTTCGGCGGGAATTGATATATGAGTTTCCCATGTCAGTTCTTCTGCGCCGTTCCAAACTGTCTCCCGGGATTCGTTTTCATTATCAGGTATATTTTCGCAAGCGACAAATACCCCCCCAGTTAGCAATACCAAAAAAACATATTTCCGCATACAAGAAATGACCTGTCGCATACAAACCTCTGAAAAGAAAGATACTTCAATTATACGGTATTTTTGCGGAAAAGCAATGCCCGCATGGCTCGCGGCGAGAAGATGATAACAGAAAGCATTAGCAGTACGGTGTCTTAAAATCGCGTGGCGTTTCGGCTAAAAAACTAAAGGATTTGGTCGGATACGACGGATTGGTGCGGAAATCTTCTCTTTGTATGCCGTCCGCCGGGTTTATTGCCGCTCAAATACCTTTTTTCCGGCGTGGAATGTGGCGTGTACGCGACCGGTCAGTTTTGCGCCGTTTTGCGGGGTGGATTTGCCTTTGCTCACAAAGCGCGCGCTGTCTACGGTCCAGGGTTCGTGCGGGTCAACGAGCACGAAGTCGGCGGCGTAGCCGGTTTGGAGGCGGCCGGCGCGCAGGTTGAGCAGGCGGGCGGGCGTGTCGCTCATCAGGCGGGAAAGGGCGGTGAGGGGAAGTCCTTCGGTTTGTACCAGTACGGTGTTGCAGACGGCGAACGCGCTTTCCAGACCCGTAAAGCCGGGGCTGCCGTCCGCCTTGTCTGCGGCGGTGTGCGGCGCGTGGTCGGTGGAGATGACATCGACCGTGCCGTCTTTGATTGCGTCGATGAGCGCGCGGCGGTCGGTTTCGCTGCGCAACGGCGGGTTGACGAGCGCGCGCAGGAGCGGGGATTCCGTGCCGGTCAGGCTCAGGTGGTGCGGCGTGACTTCCGCGCTTATCGCAAAGCCCGCGGGGGTCGTTCCGGCGGCGAGCGATTGTTTTGCCCGGCGCACGGCGGCTATGCTGGCGGCGGTGCTACAGTGTGCGATGTGGATATGGCAGCGCGCGTCCTGCGCAATGGCGATGTTGCGTTCGGTCGCCGTGTCTTCGGCAAGCGCGAGCAGGCGGTTTGCCGCCGTCAGGTTTTCGTCGATTTCTGCATTGATTGCCGCGCTCACGTTTGGGGTAGGAATGTCGTAGCGGTCGGCGGGAATGCCGTGCTGTTTCATCAGGTCGAGTGCGCGCATACGGAACGGACGGGCTGCCTGTGCGAGCGCGACATCTTCGCAATGGCAGCTGACGATGATGCCGCGTTCGCCCGCTTTCTGCATACCGTCGCGCATGACGGCGGCGGATGCCACGTCGTGCCCGTCCTCGGTAATCACGGGAACGTCCGTCGCGTCGAGCGAATCGAGTTCCGTGGTGTCCGTTCCGGCAAAATCTTTGGTAATGCTGACCGTCTGAAACACGCGGGCTTTGCCTTTGGCGTTCGCTTCCTGCATAATGTCCTGCGCCATGCGCCGGGTGGAGACGACGGGCGAGGTGTTGGGCATAAGGACGACCGTGCCGAATCCGCCCGCCGCCGCAGCGTTCAGCCCGCTGTTAAGGTCTTCTTTCTGCGTCTGCCCGGGATAGCGGAAATGCACGTGCATGTCCACAAAGGCGGGCATGAGCGTCAGCCCGTGCGTGTCAAGGCAGTCGGTTTCGCCGTCGTCGCCGAACGTTGCCGCCGCGAGCCGCCGTGCCGCCGCCTCGTCCGTGCAGTCGCCGAGGAATACGGCGCGGATTGTTCCGCCGGAGACGGCAAGTGCGCCGGGGCTGTCCGTGTGGCTGTCCACCAGATGCGCGTTGTAGACAATCAGGTTCGCTGCCATGTCAGCCCTCAATCGTGCCCGCGCTGTAGAGCGCGTCGCAGTATTCGCAGCGGTACTGCGCCTGCTGCCGGTTTGCCAGCTTGAACACGTGCGCGACGTACTGCTCCGTCGCCGTAATGCAGCGCGGGTTCTTGCAGCGGATGACTTTTTCCACGCGGTCGGGCAGCTTCATCTTTATCTTGCGGATGATTTTTTCGTCCTGAATGATGTTCACGGTGATGTTCGGGTCGATGTAGCCGAGGACGGAATAATCGATGTTGATGATGTTGTCGATTTTGATGATGTCCTTGCGTCCGCTTGCCTTTGACGGAACGTTCATAATGAGCGCGCTTGTAAAATGCGCTTTGTCAAGGCCGAGCCAGTGGAAAATCTGCGAGCCGTAGCCCGCCTTGATGTGGTCGATGACCAGTCCGTTCTTTATCGTATCGACGTTCAGCATTACAGCACCCCCGTCAGTTTTGCGATCAACGCCATGCGCACGAACATGCCGTATTTGACCTGCTTAAAATACGCCGCGCGCGGGTCGTCGTCCACTTCGGGCGCAATCTCGTTGACGCGCGGCAGCGGGTGCAGCACGATCATGTTGGGCTTTGCCTGCCGCATTTTCGCCTTGTCCAGAATGTAGCTGTCCTTGAGGCGCACGTAGTCCTGCTCGTTGAAGAAGCGTTCTTTCTGCACGCGCGTCATGTACAGAATGTCAAGGTCGCCGATGACGCTTTCGAGCCGTTCCGCCGTCGTGTAACGGATTCCCGCCTCGTTGAGCATTTGCGTGATGTATTCGGGCACTTGCAGTTCCTGCGGGCTGATAAAGATGAACTGGTTGCGCGGGTAGCGGCTCATCGCCTCCGCAAGGCTGTGTACCGTCCGCCCGAATTTGAGGTCGCCGCAGAAACCGATCGTGTGTCCCTCAAAGCCGCCCTGCAACGCGCGGATAGTCAGCATGTCGGTGAGCGTCTGCGTGGGGTGGAAATGCCCGCCGTCGCCCGCGTTGATGACGGGCACGTCGCTGTACTTTGAGGCGAGGAACGCCGCGCCTTCTTTGGGGGAGCGCATGGCAATCACATCGACATAAGAGCTGACGACGCGGATAGTGTCCGCCAGGCTTTCGCCCTTTGTGGATGAGGAGGAATTGGCATCCGCAAATCCTTCCACCGCGCCGCCCAGATGCAGCATTGCCGCCTCAAACGAAAGCCGCGTGCGCGTACTCGGCTCAAAAAAAAGTGTCGCAAGAATTTTCCCGCGACACACGTCCTGAAAATCAGCAGTATTAACAATAATTTGCTCAGCCAGCGCGCAAATCTCGTCGATTTCGCCCACGGTTAAGTCACTTGGCTGAATAAGATGACGACCTTCCAACATGGGGACATTCTAGCACAACGTGTCGTAAAGTTCAATCGAATCTTTGTTCGCGCGGTCGGCAAGCGTCTCGCTGATGTGCTGCGTCAGGCGTTTTGCCGCCGCCGGTGCGGGCAGATTTTGGTACGGTTCGGGCGAAATTTCCGGCTTCATGGTCACGACGTAGTGGTAGCGGCGGCGCGTGTTGTAGGCAAGCCACGAGTCGTGCTTGCGCAGCCCGCGCTTGTCGTTGCCGCCCATATACACGGGCAGAATCGGACAGCCCGACATGAGCGCAATCCGCGCCGCGCCTTTTTTGTACGGGTTCTGCCCGCCCGGAAGGCTGCGCGTGCCTTCGGGAAAGATAATCAGGTTGTTGCCTTCGCGCAGCGATTCCGCGCATTTCTGCATGATTTCTTCGTGGGAAAGCGACGTGGGAATGTACAGGTTGCGCACGATGATGTGCAGGATATTTTTCCCGGTCAGGTACGCGTTGACGATGCAGTCCGCATTGGGAATGAGCGAGATGAGCATCACCACGTCCAGCAGCGACGGATGGTTTGCCACGATGATTTTTGACGAAAGGGTGCGGAAGCGTTTTCTGTCGGGCGCAGTCAGCCGCGCACAGCCGATGACGGTCATAAAGCCGACGAAAAATCGGAACGCCGCCGAAATAAAGCGGTGTCCCGCCGTGCGGAATCGCTTGGGATCAGGGAACAGCAGTTTCAGCACCGGAAAGGCGACGATAGAAATCAGCACCGACCCCACGCCGAACACAAAGAACGACAGCCATTTGACGAACACGTGCCACCAGTACAGCGGATAATTGCGCACGGGCGGCGGATTTTCAAACATCATGCCGCCGCTCCCGCCACGGGCGTTCCGTGTTCCAAAAGATACGACAGGAACTGTTCCGCCGTCATTGTCCGCACGGATTCCGGCACGGGAATGCCGCCTGCCGTCTGCCGCGCGGAAAGCACGGCGGCAAAGGCAAGCGGGAACGCGCTTTTTTCTTCGTCGTCCAAAATGGCGTTGTATTCGGCGGGAATCTGCTCGTCCGCGTACACGAACAGCACGGACGGCTCACTGCCCGCAAGCACGGGAGCGGCCGCTGCCACGAACGCATGATAGAACGAACGTCCCGCCGGATAAACTGCCGAGTAGCCGTTTTTCATGCCGAGCGCAATCGTTGCGGTGGCGGGCGGCGTGTTGAACACGGAAAGCGAGAACTGCGCGGGCAGAATAGCGCCGTCATCCACCAGACCACGGTTGATTTTCACTTGCCGTGCGATTTCGCCACGGTACGACGCGAACACGATTTTTGCCTGCGGGGCAACGTCTTTTACCCTGCTCACCACTTCTATCGTCATACGCGAAATTTGGCTCAGCCTGCGCCTGAACAGCGGATCGACAAAAGCGAGCTTGGGCGCGTCCTGCGGCGATTCTTGTGGCGGCCGGTAAAACGAGAATGCCTGGACGCAGAGATTCCCGGACATTATTTTTTCCTGAAGTTCAGCAGCGAGTAGAAATTCGTGCCGAGGTTGTGGTGCGCGGCGACGAGCGAAAATCCCGCCCGCTCAATTGCGTCCACCAGCTCGCCGTAGCGGTACATCTTGCTGTTGCCGTTGGCGATGCACGTAAAATAGAGCGACGTTGCCTGCAACGCATACGCCGCGCCCTCAAACGGCTGCATATCCCACAGCGGCTCAAGCACCCAGATGTCGCACCGTTCGTCTACGCTGTCATGGATTTTCGTCAGGATTTTGGTAATCTGATGCAGCGAAAAGCAGTCAAGGAACTGGCTCATCCACACGGCATCCGCACCGGCGGGCAGCTTGGTCGCCGCGTCCAGCACGTTCCCGGAGACGGCATCAATGCGGTCGGCAAAGCCCGCGTCCCGTGCGTTCTGCAAGGCGACCGCCGTCTGTCCCGGCAAGTCCACGATTGTCACGCGCACGTCGGGATTGTACGCGCATGAGGCGATTGCCCATTTTGCCGTGTTCCCGCCGATGTCGAACAGCCGCGCGGGCTTTTTTGCGTACACGATCGGCAGTGCTTCGGGGAACGCGCAGTCCGAATAGAAATGGTCGAACGAAAACCAGCTTTTCTTTTCGCGGTCGGGGAGCGTCGCGAGCGCTTCGTACACCGTCGTCCACTGCTCGCCAAAGACTTTCAGCCCTTCGGGCTTGCCGTTTCTGACGGAATCGATCAGGTTGAACGCGCCTTTGTAGCAGATGTCGTTCGTAAAGTCAAAGTTCACGCGGGTGAGGTCGTCCTCAAGCAGGAACCAGCCGATTTTGCCCAGCACCAGTTTTTCTTCGCCCCGCGCTTCCGCGTCCTCATGCAGCTTGACCACGCCCATGCCGAGCGCCATTTCCGCCAGCACGCCCACGCCATACTCGCTGATGCCCGTTTCCGCCGCCAGCTGCGCCACCGAAATGCCGTCGTCGCCCGCCTCGTCCACGCGCCTGAGCAAGCCCAGCTCCATGAACGCGCGGATTGCCTGGAACGTGAGCGGCGCAAACGCGATTTTCTGTGCCTCAAACTTTGCGTCAATCGCGCGGATTTTGTCGCGGTAATATGAGGGGTGTTTGAGTTTCATACCGACCTTAGCCGACGATTGCCTGTACGGCAGCCACGATGTCCTGATTTTTTGCGTCGCGGGAGAAATATTCCTTGAAATGCTCGCCCGCCAGCGCGCCTTTGACAAAATCTTTGTCCAGCCTGCCGAGAATCGTGGGCAGATCCACATAGGTCAGCTTTTTGATGCCGTCCAGAATCTTCTTGTTGCGCTGCTCCGGCTCGACGCGCTCTTTGGGATAGCCCTGCCCGTGCCCAAAGCCGAACAGCTGCTCAAAGATGTATTTGAGCTTGAGCTCCGCGCCCCAGCCAAAGTCCTTGGCGAACGGCAGCGCGACGCAGTTGCCGTCGTTGATGTGCGCGAACATATAGCCGTCGCTCGGATCGACCAAATGACCGCACAGTACGCCGGGAAAACTGTTCGCCGCGAGCATAAAGCCTTCGCCCGTTCCGCAGCCGCCCACCACGTAGTCCGCCGCGCCGCTTTCCAGCAGGACGGAAGCGAGCAGACCGCACTGCACGTACGTCGTGCTTGCCGGATCGTCCGCGCCGTACATACCATAGTTCACCACGGTATGCCCCATCGGCTCGACCACGGATTTAAGCGTGTCATAAATCAGCGCGTTCTTTGCCGCCTGACTGTTTTCGTTAATCAATGCGATTTTCATGAAGTTCTCCCATTTCTCTTTGCGATAGCATCAGTATAGCGCATTCCGCGGACAATGCAAAGGGGGCGGAACGCCGGTCATTGACACACCCGCGCCAATCCTTTACACTTTTTCCATGATATGCGGAGCGACGATGAGCGGCAACATAAAAAACACAACTTTTCTTGCCAAAGCCCTTGACACGCGCCGCACTGCCGTCATAATTGAACACAGAACACAGAACACA
>CAMWTK010000026.1 GCA_947177175.1 uncultured Treponema sp. | reverse complement strand
ACCATGCCACGGCCGTCACATCGTTGTAATGCCCTGACAATGCGCGCAGTTCCTTTCCGCTCGCGACATCACAAATTTTCACAGTTGAATAAGTGCTACTGACGATGTATTTGCCGTCAGGTGACCATGCCACGGCCGTCACATCGTTGTAATGCCCTGACAATGCGCGCAGTTCCTTGCCACTCGCGGCATCCCAGATTTTCACGGAGCCGTCCCAACTGCCACTTGCAATGTACTTGCCGTCGGGCGACCATGCCACGGAGTTCACATGGCTGGAATGATCGAGCGTGCGCACTTCCTTTCCGCTCGCGGCATCCCAGATCTTCGCTGTGTGGTCATCACTTCCACTTGCAATGTGCTTGCCGTCGGGTGACCATGCCACGGAGTACACATCTTTTAAATGTCCTTCAAGTGTACGCAGTTCCTTGCCAGTTGCGGCATCCCATATTTTTATGGACTTGTCCCCACTTCCGCTTGCTATGTACTTTCCGTCAGGCGACCATGCCACGGAGTACACGCTATCTGAATGTCCTAGTTGAAATCGCAATTCTGGCTCCGCTCGTTCCGCGCTGTTTTTCTCCGTTTCAATCTTCTCCGCAACAATGCCTCGTGCTGTTTCCTGTGCAGGGCAAAGCACGGCGGCGCAGAATACCGCACAGGTAAGTACAGCGCGGATTGCGTTCATTTTTGCAATGGTGGCGGAAATGTTCATAATCGGTCTCCTTGTAATTGAGTTGTTTACGGCAGTGCTATTCTCTGATGATGGGATAAGATGATTTTTCATCAGCAAAAAAGAAAAGAAAATCTTTCTTTTTATTATCTATGCTGTCTTGATTATTGTAAATTGAAACAAGAGTTTTCTCTGTGTCACTCATGGTCACTTTGTTTTTGCAATAAATATTCAGTCCATTCATATAGATATGGTCAATTGTTTTTTTCAAAGCTTTTTTGTACTGCTTAAACAAATAGGGGTTTGACTTTATGGAGGATATTTTTGCAATATTATCTATTAGTTCTTCTTTAGAAAAAATTGGATGTTTTTCTTTGTCCCGAATATCAAATGGAAAGAATATAAAACAGAAAACTATAAATCGGGCAAACGCACCTAGAAACAGTGAGATATCCCGGCACTTTTGCAGGAATTCAGATTGTTCATCCCAACCGTATATATTGTTTTTCACAATAAATTCTACGTCAATGATATCTTTTACCGTCCTCAATACGGGTATTTCAGGTTGCGTTTCATCCGAACAAAACGCTTCATAACATATTGCCTTTGTAAAATTTGAACAATGCGCGTCTTGGAGATGATATGCTTTAAACACACTGTCGATTTCTTTCTGCCTTTCTTTTAAGGAAGGTGTCTCTGTTATATACTCACAAAACAATGAAATTGATTTTTTTAAAATCGTCCGTCGTAGTAGGTCAAGAAAAAGAATATGCTCATTTTTTCTGCTTGTACACTCCAATGAGATATAACGTTTCATTGCATGAAATCCCCAACCTATAGACCAGACAGGCATTTCATTTTTCATGAGCAGAAATGCAATCATTCGTGACAAGTCCCCATCAAGTTTATGTTCAGTTTCTTGGAGCTTCTGTAATTTGCCTTCGGTCTGCTGTTGTACTTCCGTTTTTACTCTATCAGGCAATTTTTTGTCTAACTGACTGGAGACTTCTTCTTGCGTTTTTTCTTTTAATAGATATCGAGGAAGTATCAGTGTTCCTGCCATAAAAATACCATATCCGGTAAGTAGCAGGGTGAAATCAATATTACTTGGTTTGGCACTTACTGCATTCTCTCCATTGTTTATGTTATTTTGTTGTGTGGCAATTTCATTATTTGTGTTGTTTTGTTGTAGGGCAACTTTCCCCTTTATTTGAGATATGGATTCAGAAATAATGGGAATTGTAGTTACAAGCAGCATGAGAAATATCAAAGAAAGTGAAATTCCACATAGAAATTTTATGGAAAAATCAGCATTCAAATGTCGCTGAATGTTGCCAAATGATTTGCTGTTTGTTGAACCTTTTCTGTCTGTTGGCTCATTTTTTTCATCATTGGTTGAATTACCGTTTCCTTTTCCGTCGGACTCTTCGGGGGCATAATCTTTCTTTATTTCTTGTTTTAGGATTTCCTGTGCTTCTTTCTTATAGTAATCGTATTTGTTGCACCGAAAATGTACGACTGCCCATTTTCCGCTACCTTTAAAACGCTGGTCGGCAGGTGCGCCGAGCTTGTCGCTGCTTTTTGCTGTGTGATATGCGGCTTCCGATACGCCGACAAGCACGTCCGACTTGATGACGCGCGGCGCAAAAATCGGCACGTCCCCGAACACGCCTTTTGTGCGTTCAAGAAAAGAATCCGTATATGGCCAGTTCTTGTCCTCCACGAGCCGCCGATAGTTCAGGTCGCCCTTGACGATAATCAAATCGCTACCACACAGTTGTTCATGCAATTTGTTTTCCGGCATATCCTTGAAACAACGCGGGGCAGCCCAGAACATATCGTCTTCGATTTCGATTTTTCCTTCATGGATATAGTTGTTGCATTTGCGTGCGCACTCTGTTCCATCATGCCGCATAATGGCGTTCATCATAAAGCCGAAGTCTTCTTTCGTCGCGTCCGAGACAAAGAACGGGTACGGCTTGAGGTGGAACACAACTTTATCAATGATGTTGTTGGACAAAAAATAGCAGGCGAGGTATAGATCGGAAAACAGTTCCTTGCCCGCGTTGTCGCAGATGATGTCAAAGCGTTTCAGGTGCTTTTTTTCAGAAATGTATGCGAATAAAACATCGGTATCGTCGTGTAGAATTCCGATGTCCTCTAGTCCGTAGCCGAAGCGTTCTTTTGCGTTCAGCTGGCTCAGGTCGCTCGTGTTTGCGGACAGGCAGTATCGGATGCACGTGCGGAATGTCTCGATGTTGAAGTTGTTCTGCGCCCTTGTCGAAAAAAGTTCGCTCAAGTTAGCAATAAATTTCTCTCGGCTGTTTTCTAAGCTGTCTTTCTTTCCCGTAGCGAAGAAATCATGGCGATTGGAAGAGTATTTTTTCTGGGCAAGCAGGGCGTGATAGAACAGCACTTCGGATTCAAAGAACGGGGCATTATTGAAAAAATCTTTAAGCGTACTTTTCTTTATCGAAAGTTTGTCTGATTTTTTATTGATTTTTTTATTTACTTGTTTCAAAAATTTTTCAAGGCTATGTTTGGAAGAAAATCCTATTGGGGCGAAAAGGTATTTCGGGCAGTCACTGGCTTTCCGATATACATCTCTTATGATTTCTTGTGCATGATTTTGCTTTTTCTGTTCCTGTTCTTTCCCTGTAGGATAGGCAAGTGCTTTTGCGGTGCATTGCTTGTTTTCAATTTCTAGCATTTCTGTGATTTTCTTTTCCAAAAAGTCCTTTTCATAATCTCCCGAACAATAATCTTCAAAAATTTTGCGGAAGCGCGTTCTTGCCGTAAAGTGCGCAAACGATTCTTTTCCTAAATCTTGGACTTCATCTTTTCCGATGAAAAAATAGTCTGTCGGCTTCTTGTCAGTTTCCATAGTGGTTCTCCTTGAAGATGATTTTTGTACGCCGCGCTACGGCATCACCGTGTACGTAATCTTGTAGACGTTCGTCTCATACTTTTCCGCAGACTGTTGCTTGACCGCCATAATGCTGCGCGAAGTCTGCTGAATGTCGCCACGATTGTACGTTCCGCCGGAATCCTGCGCGGGAAGCCCTGCCGGAGCGGTGGAGGCGTAGACGAGAATCTGTTCCGCGCCGTACACGCCATCGACGACTTTGTACACCTGCCCGGCGATGTCCGGGAAGACTTTCACCTCGCCCGCGCGCATGAAATTGTCCCGCACGGGAAGCCAGTTTTTGTCGCCGTTCGCGTCAATGCACAAAAGCGCGATGTAAGCGTCCTTTTCCGTGGAAACCTTAAAGCGCACGATGTCGTTCGGGTGCAGGATGTCAACTTGTTTGTTGTGCTCGTCGAGCATACTGGCTTTAATGCGGAAAGCATCGCTAGCCATGTCATTTTCTGTTTCCATAAAATCTGCCGCTATTTCTTTTGCCAGTTCGTAGTTGTCAGGCTCGTATTTCATATTGCGCAGACTGCCTGCGGAAAATGTCACGGACGACTTTTTTGTGTTTCCCGCAAATTGCTTGTAAGAAAAAAACACCTGCACCTTGTCGCCCTGCCGCATAAATGTTGACGCAAGTACCCCGGCGGGAAATTTTCGCTGCACCCATTTTTCGGCGTCAATTTCATACACGCCGCTGTCTTTCAGTTCCGAGAGGAACAGTTCGGACTGGCGGTCTGCGTCCAAATTGAAAAGTTCTTTTTCGGCATCGGACAAAGCAATTTCTATCACATCTTTCAGATACACCGAAAATTGCGATGCCGTGTCCGTCTCTGAATAAGTGGGAGTCTCAACTTGAATCACACTATCCTTTGCGGGAATGATTTTGTTGACGGCTTTTGCCACTTCTTCGGAAAAGTCGAGCGCGAAGCACGACATTCCAATCCGCAGAATGCAAATTGATGACAATAGTTTTTTCATTTGGTTTCCTCCATTTTGGTTTTCAATTCGTTGTAAAAATTGGTATCTTTATCCAGCTGTTTGCAACACGATTCCGCCGCGTCAAGAATAGAAGCGTCTTTCATTTTGCTCAGACCTATTCCCGAAAAATTCGCGCTTTTTACTTGCGTCACGCCGTTTTTCTGAATCTGAATGTTTCCCGAAAGTTTGCTTTTTGAAACTGATTCATGGCTTGCAAGCGACGCTCCGTCCAAATGTATGATGATTTTCCATCGGCTTTCTTTTTTGGAATTGTCGATGAAAATCGGGATTTCATTTTTACGGATTGCGCCTTGCATTGCATCGGTGAATTTCTGTTCGATCTGCGTGTTCTTTTCTGCCAAGCCTGAATAGACGAATTCAATTCCTGCGTAAACTGGAATAACTTCAAACGTCATCGCCGCAGAACTGGCACAAACAATGTCCGCATCGAATCCTTTCACGTCACTCAACAGCTGCACTTCGACCGTATACGTTCCGTAATCGAGCGGGGCGGTATGAATGATGATGTCCACGGAATTGTCGGCATTCACCCCGTAGAACGCCGTGCCCGAAACTTTTCCCTTGGAAACAAGCGACACTTTTGCCTTTATGCCCGAAACCCGCGCATAATCGGGCGACTTTATTTTCACCGCTCCTAAAAACGGCTCGCCTTTTTCTATGGCGACTTCGTATTTTGTTTCCGCGACCGCGCAGTTTTGCATGATTCGCTTTGCCTGGCTCATCGCATAGTCGTCCAAGGCCGCCTTCCCGGATTCCGCGTTGAAATAGGCGACCGATTGATACATTGGATTTTCGCGGATTGCTTTACACACGGAAAGATAGGCTTCCGCCGCCGCTCCCGTCGAAACATATTTGCCCGGCTGTTTTTCGGGCAGAAGCGCGACATATCGTTCCGAAATATCTGCGGCAAACGATTCTATTTCCTTTTGAACTTTTTCTTTTGGAACGCTGCATTTTACATAGCACAGCCATTGTTCTTTTTCGCTTCCGACCGAATATTGTTCGACATAATAATTTTCTGCGGCAACTTGGGAGACATACCGTTGCGCGAATGACTGAATCAATTCTTCGCGTTCCAAATACGGATCGATAACATCAGAAGACAGAGCCTTCACTGATTTTGTTTCGCTTGACTGGCTTTTTATGACCGTGCCGTAAAATTTCACAATCTGATTCATGGCATTGGTGCGGGCATCTCCGCGCGCTTCTGTTTCCGTTGAAAAATAATTGGAAACGCCGATAAAATAAAGGTTCGCATCTGACGCAGGAATGGAATCGCACCAGTCCGGCCGCTGTTCGGGGAACGATGCGACAAGCAGTTTCTTTTCGGAAGCCTCCTGCAAAATCGAATCGAACTGTTTTTTTGACGACAGGCATCCCGTTACGGCGAATATGAAACAGGCAAGGCAAACAAATCGGATGCTAAAAAAGTGCCGCATACATCCCCCTATAAAATTTTTTTCATACCTAATAAAATCTGCAAAAACAAGCCCTGCACGGTTCATGCAAGGCTTGCCCGAATAAATCTAGAACAAGGACGGCTGCAACATGCCACCGAACAGTTCCGAAGTCTTTTCAAGCTGACGGCGTTTTTCCGCGTCTTTTTCTGCTTCAGCCTTTGACTGGTATTCAGCCGCTTTCTGATTGCAATATTCCTGCATCGCTTTGTCCGCCTGCTCCTTGTCAATCTGCATGAGCGCATACACTTTGAATGCGTTTTTTGAAGCCTGCGTGAAATACACTTCCGTGTAGAATTCCTTTGCGGGAAGTCCTTTCGCAAGACCTTCCGCGACGAATTCCTCAAGCTCCTGGGAGGCGACTTGCGGGTCAAACACATCGCTTGTGATGCCATACGTTGCCGTCGCCTTTCTTCCCTTGTCCGAAATCAGCGTGCCGTAGTATTTTACGAGCTGATCGCGTCCGTTACCCTGCGCCGCGTCTCTAGCCTCGGCATCCGTTGCATACTGATTGCTACAGCCGACAAAAGCAAGCGTCTTGCCCGTAATCGGCACGGAATCAACCCAAGACGGCCGCTTTTCGGGAATCGTCTGAATGGGCTTCAATGCCGCAATGGCGGCTTCCCTTTGACGAGCCGCTTCTTTTGCCTGCTTTTTCGCGGATTTTGCAAATCCCGAAAAATTCAACGCCATGACTGCCATCGCAATCAGCACAAGTTTTCGTTTCATAAAAACTCCTTGAAAAATATTTTGTAAACTTCAATAAATTGTGTTTCTTCGGTGATTTTGCAACAATATATTGAGGTTTGCACGTCAATATACAACAATATTTTAATCTTCGCAAGGAGGCAAGAATCATTATTTTGATATGCTGAGGCAGATGGCGTTCAAGGACAGGCTGAGAGAGGAAATCGAATTCAAGGGGATGCTCGTAAAGGAAGTCGCGGCTGCGGCGGGAATCAGCAACAGCACGTTCCTGTCGTACATCGACGCGCGGGGGGTGCTGCCAAACGTGGAGACGGCGGTCAAGATTGCGGAGACGCTCGGCGTGTCGGTCGAATACCTCGTGACGGGCAAGGATTCCGCCCGTTCTTCGCGACTGCACGAAATTCAGAACATCGTGGACGACCTGCTCGCGCTCGACAAGGAAAAAATCGCCGTGCTGCGCAAGATGATTCACGCGCTGGTGGGATAGCAGGATTTATCCTTTGGATAAATAAAATTATCCTTACCATAAATCAATTTATAGTAAGGATAACCATAGGTTACAGTAAGGATAAATCGATTTATCCTTACTGTATTTGGATTTATGTAAAGGATAAATCCAAGGGGGAGGGGCGTTTGTGGTAGCAGCTTCTTGTGACGTTGCAAGGTCGTAACAGCGGGCGTTACAGGGTACTGGTAGCGAACGTTACAAGGTAGTGATACCGGGCGTTGCAAGGTAGTGATACCGGGCGTTACAGGGTAGTAATACCGAACGTTACAAGGTACTGATACCGGGCGTTGCAAGGTGGTGACAGCGGGCGTTATAAGGTGCTGATACTGGACGGTGTGCGAAATTGCTGGCAACCGATGAAAATGCCCGCGGCATTCGCGCATGGCTTTTTCCCGCGCAAACCTAGACGAAACGGGCGCGTGGTGGTAAGATAGGGAGTCGCGGCGGCGCGCCGTCCGCACGGGGATATTATGGCTAGACTGTTTGTGCCGGAAGACTACCGGCCGGTGCTGAACACCAAAGAGACCGAGCACGCTATCGTGATGATCAAGGATTTTTTCCAGACGACGTTGGCGACGGAACTGAACCTGCGCCGGGTGACGGCGCCGCTTTTTTTGCCCGCGGGCACGGGGCTGAATGACGATTTGAACGGCGTGGAAGTGCCGGTGCATTTTTCTGTCAAAGATTTGGGCGGCGCGACGCTGGAGATCGTGCAGTCCCTGGCAAAATGGAAGCGCGTCAAGGTGACGGAGCTGGGCTTGATGCCCGATTTCGGCATTTACACGGACATGAACGCAATCCGTCCCGACGAGGAGCTTGACAACACGCATTCGCTGTACGTCGATCAGTGGGACTGGGAAATGTGCATCGACGAGAGCGACCGCACGGTCATGCACCTGAAAGAAATCGTGGAGAAAATCTATCGCTGTCTGAAGCGCACGGAATTCTATATCTTTGACCGCTACGAGCATATCAAGCCGTACCTGCCGCAGAAAATTACCTTTGTGTTTGCGGACGATTTGCAGCGGCAGTATCCCGGTCTGTCTCCCAAGGAGCGCGAGAGCGAAGCCTGCCGCCAGTACGGCGCGGTGTTCGTCATCGGCATTGGCGGCAAGCTGCCGGACGGGTCGATCCATGACGGCCGTGCGCCCGACTATGACGACTGGATCAGCGAGACGGGCGACGGGCATCGCGGTCTGAACGGCGACCTGCTCGTGTGGAATCCCGTGCTGCAAAGCGCGTTCGAGATTTCCTCAATGGGAATCCGCGTGACCCCGGAATCGTTGCAGGCGCAGCTGGAAGAGCGCGGCTGTCCCGAACGCGCGGAACTGCATTTCCACCGGCTGCTGCGCGACGGAAAACTGAGCCTGACGATGGGCGGCGGCATCGGGCAGAGCCGGCTGTGTATGTTCCTCCTGCGCAAGGCGCATATCGGCGAGACGCAGGTCAGCTCCTGGCCGGACGACATGAAAAAACAGTGCGCCGCCGCCGGAATCACGCTGCTGTAGTGGAACGCAGCCTGCATTTTTCTGCCGACGAGCTGGAAAACCTTGCCGCCTGTGCGGGGCGCGGCATGACCGAGCTGGTGCTGCACGACGCGGAAATCCTGTCGCACAAGGGAAAGCTGCTGCATTTTTTGCAGGCCGCCGCCGCGAGCGCGCCGGACGTGTTCCTCACGCTGCCGGTCGATGCTGCCGTGCTGGACATGGACGTGGCAAAGGCGGCTGCGGCCGTGCGCTGCTCGCTTGAGATTCCGCTGGACGGCACGGGCAAGGGCGGCGCGTATCTGTTTGACAAGCGGTTTTATGCGCGGCGGGCGAACATGCTCAACACGATGGGGCTGACGTTCGGCTTTTCGTTGCGGTTTGCGTGTGAGGCGGGCGATTCGGTCAGGCTGTTCCGCGACCGCCTCGATTTCGCCGTGTCGCTCATGCCCAACCACATCGACTTTCCGCAGCTTGAGCCGGACGGTGCGCCCGCGCCGCGGCCGAGCGCGACGTTCTCCACGCAGGACATCCGCGCCGTGACGGAGACGGCGTTTGCCTGCAAGGTGTTCTACAGTGCGGGCCGTGCGGTCGCCTGGTTTTCGTCCGTGCTGGACGCGCTCAAAATGAGTGCCGCCGCGTTTTTCCGTGACTTTGCCGAATGGCAGCGCGTCAACAACTGCGGTCTGTCGTCGTCATGGGACTGCGACCGGGCGGGACATGCCGAAATCGAGAAGATGCAGTGCGCGTTCTTGCGCTTCAAGCTGGAAGAGAAGAACAAGGCGTCGCTTTTTCCCGTGGTGAGCGACATCGTGCGGCTGAACGGCGCGCTTTCCCGGTGCTGCGGCGAGGGCGCGGAGACGGTGCTTTCGCTCAGCTATTCTCCCGACGACCTGCTTTCTCCCGCCGCGCTGCACATCGCGTCGTTTGCCGAAAACGCATTCATCGAATCGTGCAGCGTCCGGGTTTTTGTTGCGGACGGCGGCGTTGATTATGAAATTATAGGAAAAAATGCGCTTTTTCCTTGACGAATTCGCGTTTGCGTTAGTATGTTCTAATTAAAGAAAACTTTTTAGGACGGAGTAATGCTTCAGAAAGACACAGAAGAAAAAGAAGCGGCGGAGACCGAGGTGACGACCGAACAGGACGCGGCGGACGAGAAACCGGCGGACGGCGGGACGGAGCAGGCGGCCGAACCGGCGGCGGAAGCCGAGACGGACGAAGCGAAAATCGCCGCGCTGGAAAAAGAGAACGCCGAACTGAAGGATCAGCTGCTGCGCCGTGCGGCGGATTTCGACAACTACCGCAAGCGCATGTTGCAGGAAAAGCAGGACGCGTTCGATTACGGCAACGCGAATCTGCTTAAGGATCTGCTTGACAGCCTTGACAATTTTGACCGCACGTTGGAGGCGGCTGCCACGGCGAATGACATCGCTGCCATCGTGGACGGCATCAAAATGGTCAACAACAATTTGGTGAATATGCTGGAGAACAAGTACAACTTGTCGTCGTTCGGCAAAGAAGGCGACGAGTTCGACCCGGACATTCACGAGGCGATCGGTATGCAGGAGGGCAAGGTCGAGAAAGAGCAGCTTGCCGCCGTGTACCTGAAAGGCTACAAGCTGAAAGACAAGGTTATCCGCCACGCGAAAGTGATGGTCGTGAAACCGGAAGCATAACGTATATTACGGTTGCCGCGCCCGCCGGAATGCAAGCGGCGGCGCGGCTGCCGGAGCGAGGAAAGTATGGGAAAGATTATTGGTATTGACTTGGGAACGACGAACTCTTGTGTCTCCGTCATGGAAAACGGAGAGCCGGTCGTCATTCAGAATTCGGAGGGCGGGCGCACTACGCCGTCTATCGTCGGGTTTACCGCAAAGGGCGAGCGCATCGTCGGTCTGCCCGCAAAGAACCAGATGGTCACCAATCCGAAGAACACGGTGTATTCGGTCAAGCGTCTGATCGGGCATCGGTTTGGCGAGTTGCAGGGCGAGGCGACCAAACTGCCGTACACGGTGAAAGATCACGGGCAGGACGTGCGCGTGGAAGTGCAGGAGGGCGGTCAGACCAAGGAATTCAGCCCGCAGGAAATCTCCGCGTTCATCTTGCAGAAGATGAAGAAGACGGCGGAGGATTATCTTGGTCAGCCCGTTACCGAGGCGGTCATTACCGTTCCGGCGTATTTTAATGACTCGCAGCGTCAGGCGACCAAGGACGCGGGAAAAATCGCCGGGCTTGACGTAAAGCGCATCATCAACGAGCCGACGGCGGCGGCGCTGGCGTTCGGGTACAAGAAAGACCAGAAAGAAAAGACGATTGCCGTGTACGACTTGGGCGGCGGCACGTTCGATATTTCGATCCTTGAGCTTGCCGACGGCGTGTTCGAGGTCAAGTCAACGAACGGCGACACGCACCTGGGCGGCGACGACTGGGACCGTGCCATCGTGGACTGGCTGATTTCGTCGTTCAAGGCGGACACGGGCATTGATTTGAGCCAGGATTCCATGGCGATGCAGCGTCTGCGCGAGGCGGCGGAGAACGCGAAGATTTCGCTGTCGAACCAGACGAGCGTGGACATCAACCTGCCGTTCATCACGGCGGACGCGACCGGACCGAAGCATTTGCAGAAGTCGCTCACCCGCGCCGAATTCGAGAAGATGACGGACAGCCTGTTCGAGCGCACCAAAGAGCCGTGCCGCAAGGCAATGGCGGATGCCGAGATTACGGCGGACAAAATCGACGAAGTGCTGCTGGTCGGCGGATCGAGCCGTATGCCCAAAGTGCAGGAAATCGTCAAGGAGATTTTCGGCAAGGAAGGCTCAAAGGGCGTGAACCCGGACGAGGCGGTCGCGATTGGCGCGGCGGTGCAGGGCGGCGTGTTGCAGGGCGACGTGAAGGACGTGCTGCTGCTGGACGTTACGCCGCTTTCGCTCGGTATTGAGACGATGGGCGGCGTGTTCACCAAGCTCATTCCGCGCAACACGACGATTCCGACCAAGAAGAGCCAGATTTTCTCTACGGCGGCGGACGGTCAGACGGCGGTCTCTATCCACGTGTTGCAGGGCGAGCGCGAGATGGCAAGCCAGAACCGCACCCTGGGCAACTTTGACCTGGTGGGCATTCCGGCGGCTCCGCGCGGCGTTCCGCAGATTGAGGTGACGTTCGACATCGACGCGAACGGCATCGTGCATGTTTCCGCAAAGGATTTGGGAACGGGCAAGGAGCAGCACATTCAGATTACGTCGTCAAGCGGCTTGAGCGAGGCAGAAATCGAGCGCATGGTGAAGGAAGCGGAGGCGAACGCCGAGGCGGACAAGAAACAGCGCGAGGCGATTGACGTGCGCAACGAGGCGGACAGCCTGATTTACGCGACAGAAAAGAGCATCAAGGAATTGGGCGACAAGGTTTCTGCGGCCGACAAGCAGCAGATTGAGGACGCGACGGCGGCTTTGAAGAAAGCGATGGAAGGCAACGACACCGACGACATCAAGGCAAAGACCGAAGCGTTGAAAAATGCTTCTTACAAGATTGCCGAAGAAGTCTACAAGCAGCAGGGCGCGCAGGGCGGCGCGGCTCCGAACGGCGCGGGCGAATCTGCCGGCGCATCCGGCGGCGACGCGGGCAGCTCATCGGGCTTTGACAAAGGCAAGGCTGATGATGTAGACTACGAAGTGCACGACAACTAAGCGCAATGGTGCGGGCTACGGTAATCGGCGCGGCGGGCGGATAAAAACGGTCGCTTCGCCGGTTACCGGCATACCGCGCAAAAATGGTGAAATCAGGCATGGCGAAACGAGATTATTACGAAGTTCTGGGCATTCAGAAAGGGGCGGACAAGGAAGAGATCAAGAAAGCATACCGCAAGCTTGCAGTAAAGTATCATCCTGACCGCAATCCCGGTGACAAAGAAGCGGAAGAAAAATTCAAGGAAGCGACGGAAGCATACGAGATCCTTTCTGACGACCAGAAGCGACCAATCTATGACCAGTATGGTTTTGCCGGTCTGGACGGCATGGGTGGTATGGGCGGCGGCGCGCAGTACAGCCATGCATTCCACGACTTCAGCGACTTGTTCGGCAGCATGGGCGGCGGTGGCGGCTTTGGCGATATTTTTGAGAATATCTTTGGCGGCGGACGTTCCCGTGCGCGCTCGGCGACCGACCCGTTGCAAGGGCAGAGCCTGCGCTACGACCTGAACATTTCGTTCAAGGATGCGGTCTACGGTACGAAAGCTGAAATCACGTTCCGGCACAATGAAACGTGCTCGACATGCGGCGGTACGGGCGGCGCGAAAGGCGCAAAGCGCAAGACGTGTTCGTCATGCGGCGGATCGGGACAGGTGCGCCGGAGCGCGGGATTCTTTGCTGTGCAGCAGACGTGTCCCACCTGCCACGGTGCGGGTACGGTCATCGACAAGCCGTGCACGACCTGTCATGGCGCGGGCGTGGAAGAAAAAGGCAAGCGCATGACGCTTTCGATTCCGGCGGGCGTGGACGACGGCAGGCGCATTACCGTGCCGCATCAGGGCGACGCGGGCAAGAACGGCGGAGCGGCGGGCGATCTGATCGTGGTGCTGCACGTTGAGCCGCACGCGTATTTTGAGCGTGACGGGCAGGATTTGTTCTGCGCCGTTCCCGTGACGATTGCGCAGGCGGCGTTGGGCGAAAAGATTTTCGTCACCGCGCTTGACGGCAAGAAAATCGAAATAAAACTGCCCGAAGGCACGGGCAACGGCAAATTGCTGAAAATCAAGGGAGAGGGCGTTCCGTATTCGGGGCGGAGCGGCAAGGGCGACCTGTACGTCAAAATCGTGGTGCAGACTCCGGCGCGTCTTTCGGGCGAGCAGAAACGCCTGTTGCAGGAGTATGCTGCCCTTGAGCGCGCGACGAATTCCCCGGACTGCATTCCGCTCGAATCGCTGCGATAATGGCTGGCTTTCCCGCTGAACTGGAAGCATACATTGCGCCCGGCTGCGACCGCCTTGCCTTTTTGCAGGCATATTTGGCGGCGCGCGGGGTGCGGACATCGGTCGTTCCCGTCAACGGGCGCAGGCATCTGTATGTCAATTTCCCTGCGGCGGCGTATGATCCGACCTTTAAAATCAAGACCGTCATCACGCATTACGACCGTGTGCCGGGCAGTCCCGGCGCGAACGATAACAGCGTCTGCGATTTGGCGGTCGCCGAATTTGCCGCGCGGCTGAGCCATGTTTCGGTGCGCGGCGGCAGGCATAACGTGCGCATTTTTTTTACCGACGGCGAAGAGCTGGGCGCGGGCGGCGTGAGCGAGCAGGGCGCGTTCGGTCTGGCGGAGCGGTTCCGCGCATTGGGCATTACGCATGACGACGTGTACGTGTTCGACAGCTGCGGGCGCGGTACGGTGCCGGTTTTGGCGCGGGCGGGCGCGGACGCGAATGTGCGTGGTGCATTTAAAAAACAGTTTGCGAGCCTGTACGAGCGCACGCAGAATCTGTTGCGGGATGTCAGCCCGCAGCGGTGGATGTCGCTCCCCGTGCCGTACAGCGACAACGCGGGCTTCCTTGCGTGCGGCATTCCTGCCGTGGCGATTACGTTTTTGCCCGCTGACGAAGCGTCCGACTATGCGCGCGCGCTCCTGCACGACAAGCAGCTTGAAAAAGCGGTGATGCACGGCGGCAGTGCCGATGATCCGCTCCATGCCCGTTATATAGAAAAAATGCCTAGGACATGGCGGCTTTTCCACACCGAGCACGACAATCTTTCGAGCCTGACGGCAGGAAGCTGGGATTTGCTCGCGCGGATTCTGGACACGCTGGGCACAACGCAGTTTTTGGCGTAGCTACAGCAGTTTCATCGCCAGTTCATAGCCCGCGTGTGCGAGCACGTTGAGTTTCTGCGGATTGCGTTCGGTGCGGCTCACGTTCAGTTCTGCGGGCGGGCGCAGGACGGTTGCCTTACCCTGCTGTTCAAGCATCTGCACGATGCCGAGCGATTCGTTGTAGTTTTCGTGGCGGCGCAGGAACGTTTTGTTCAGTTTCGGGTATTCCTGATACAGCAGTTTGACGAGCGCGGGGTGCTTGAGCGGCTGCTTGCGGAATCCCGCGCTTTGCGTGAGCACGATGACCAGTTTTTCGCAGCCGTCGTCCAATGCTTTCCGCACGGGAATGGAATCGGCAATGCCGCCGTCGTAATACGGCGTTCCGTCGAGCATCGTGGGGCGGCACATGAACGGCAGCGAGCAGGATGCCTTGCAGAAGTCAATCAGCTCGCGGGTCGTCTTGGGGCGCAGGTATTCCGCCTGTCCTGTCCGCGCGTTGGTCACGGTGACGAGGAATTCCGTTCCGCCGGAATCCATGTTCGTCCGCGCCCAGAACGTGTTGTAGTCGATTGGGTCGAGCTTGTTGGGAATCTCATCAAAAATCAGCTTCCACCCGAACATGCTGCCTTCGCGGAGCAGACAGCCGAATCCGAAATAGTCGGGGCGCGTACAGTAATCCGCGTTCACGCGGCGCGCGCGGTCTTTCTGGCCTGAGAGAAAGGAAATCGCGTGGCACGAACCGGCGCTCACGCCGTAGATAACGTCAAACTGCCGCTGTTTTTCGATGAGCGCGTCGATAACTCCCGCCGTGAACAGCCCGCGCATGCCGCCGCCTTCAAGAATCAGTCCTGTCTTTGCCATACGAAAAGTGTAGCGCATTCGCGCGGTTTGTGCTATATCATTCTTATTGTTGTCAAATGCCGTGATCTGCGGTATAATGGCAAAATGGCAACGAGATGTTTTACGATGTGCAAGCCGGGCGTGCTGAACCGCAGGCTGGTCGGTCAGGTGATTACGCGGCTTGAGAACAAGGGGCTGAAGCTGGTCGGCCTGAAGCTCATGCAGATTTCGCCGGGGCTTGCGGCGCAGCATTATGCCGAGCATGCGGGAAAAGATTTTTACGATGGTTTGGTTTCATATATTACGAGCGCGCCGGTGGTGGCGATGGTATGGCAGGGCGACGACTGCGTGACGCTGGTGCGGAAAATCACGGGCGCGACAAAGCCGTCGGAGGCCGCGCCGGGAACAATCCGCGGTGATTTTTGCGCGCATACCAATCACAACATCATCCATGCGTCGGACAGCGACGCGAGCGCGGCGCGGGAAATCCGCTTGTTCTTTACGGAAGATGAGCTGATTGACTGGAGCGACGAAAGCGCGCTCTGGTACTAAACGGGCAGGGGATAACGATGAATGCGAAGCAAGTGGGCGTAATTGGCGCGGGCGCATGGGGATCCGGCTTGGCGCAGGCGTTGGCGCGCGGCGGGCATAAGGTCGAGCTGTGGGCGCGCGAGCAGGACGTGGTGGATGCCATCAACAACGAGCACGAGAACAAACGCTATCTGCCGGGCTTCCCGCTTTCTGAGAATTTGACGGCTTCCACCGATATCCGCCATGTGGCGCACGGCAAGGCATTTTTGATTTTGGCAAGCCCGTCGCTCTATTTGGTGGACACGGTGCGCCAGTTCCTTGACGTGCCGACCATTCAGGACGGGAGCACGACGATCGGCGTACTGACCAAAGGCTTTGTCGCCTCACCCGACGGTCCAAAACTCATTTTGGAGACTTTGGAGGAGGCGTTGCCCGCGAGTTACCAAGGCTCGCTCGTGTATATTTCCGGTCCGAGCCATGCCGAGGAAGTCGCGATGGGCAAGCTGACGGGATTGATTGCGGCGAGCGAGAATCCCAAGAATGCGATCCGCTTCCGGGAGCTGCTGCGCGTACCGGGGCTGATGGCGTATTCGAGCCTTGACGTGGTGGGTGTGCAGATTTGTGCGGCGGCAAAGAACGTCATCGCCGTGGTGTACGGAAGCCTTGATGCCGTCGCCGAGCATTCCGATATTTTTGGCGACAACGCGGAGTCGCTGCTGCTCGCGGCGGGGCTGAACGAGATTCAGGCGTTGGGCTTTGCGATGGGCGCGACACATGCGGAGACATTCACGTCGATTGCGGGCGTGGGCGACCTTGACGTGACCTGCCGCTCAAAGTACGGGCGCAACCGCCGCTTTGGGCAGGACATCATCAAGACGGATTTGCTCAGCCGCTTCAAGAACTTGGACGATTTGATTGACCGCATTTCCGAAGTGGGCTATCTTTCCGAAGGCGCGGTGGCATGCAAGTTCGTGCATCAGATTTGTGAGAAGCACGGCCTGCACCTGCTGATTTGCGAGGGGCTGTACCGCATTCTGAACAAGGAAATCGCCCCCATGGATTTTCTCAGCGATTTGTTACAAGGAAACGTAAATGCTTGAAAAACTGACCAACACATTCAGCGACATCGTGCGCACGGTAAGCGGAAAATCGACGATTACCGAAAAAAATATCGAAGATACCGTCGAGCAGATAAAAATGGCGTTGCTCGAGGCGGACGTGAATCTGCGCGTGGTGCGCCGTTTTGTGAACGCGACGGTGGAAGAGGCGAAAGGCGAGAAAGTCCTGCGCGCCGTTGACCCCGGCCAGCAGTTCGTCAAGATTATCCACGACCGCATCGTCAAGCTGCTTGGCGACGAGAAAGTCGATTTGCAGCTCAAGAATCCCGACGTGCAGTCCGTGGTGCTGCTGCTCGGCTTGCAGGGCGCGGGTAAGACGACCGCCGCGCACAAACTGGCCGCCCGTTTGGCAAAGAACGGCCGCCGTCCGCTGCTGGTCGCCTGCGATTTGGTGCGTCCTGCCGCCGTGGAGCAGCTGCGGCAGCTCGGCGCGAAGATTGGCGTTCCCGTGTATGCGGAAGACGGCGCGGGCGATGCCGTCAAAGTCGCCAAGAACAGCCTTGATTTTGCGCGGAAAAACGGCTTGGACACGGTGATTGTGGACACGGCCGGCCGTTTGCAGATTGACGAATCCATGATGGCGGAATTGGTCGCCGTCAAGAAAGCCGTTGACCCGGTGGAGACGATTTTGGTCGCGGATGCGATGACGGGTCAGAATGCGGTGGACATCGTCAAGTCGTTTGACGAGCAGGTCGGGCTGACGGGCGTGGTGCTTACCAAATTCGATTCCGACGCGCGCGGCGGCGCGGCACTTTCGCTCAGGACGATTACGGGCAAGCCCATTCTGTTCATCGGCACGGGCGAAAAGACCGAAGATTTTGAGCCGTTCCACCCTGACCGCATTGCGGGGCGCATTCTGGGCATGGGCGACATCGTTTCGCTCGTGGAAAAAGCGCAGGAAACGGTTGAGCTGGAAGAGGCGCAGCGGCTTGAAAAAAAGATGGCGCGCAACGAATTCACGCTGGACGATATGCTCGAGCAGTTCCAGCGCGTCAAAAAAATGGGCAGCATGCAGTCAATCATGGAGATGATTCCGGGGCTGTCCGGGCAGATTGACGAAAGTCGGCTCGATTTGGACGGCATGAAGCATCAGGAAGCGATAATCCTTTCCATGACCAAAAAAGAGCGCGCCAACCACCTCATTATCGGACCGAGCCGCCGCAAGCGCATCGCAAAGGGCAGCGGCACGAGCGTTGCCGAAGTGAACAAGCTGATCAAGCAGTTTGAGAAGACTAAGCTCACGATGAAAAAACTCGCCCGCAACAAGGGGATGCAGGCAAAAATGATGCAGCAGTTCGGCGGTATGCGCTAGGGGCGCGGGCGGTTATTTTACCTCAATCAGTGACGCGATTCGTCCGTCGGGCGTGTAGCCTTTGGCGGGATTCGTCTCGTCGATAAAGCTGGTAATGCCGCGGTAATAATTGTAGTAGTACGTTCCGGCGGGCAGGGGGAGGTCGAGCTGGTATTTGCCACGCTGGACTTCCACCATTTCGTAAATCCAGGAATCCCAGTTGGTGAACGTGCCGCCGAGACGGATTTTCTGTCCCGGCGGCGCAAAGCAGACAAAGCGCGTATAGCCGTCGGGGACGCTTTCGGTGTTGCGGACGACGACGGGCGGCAGCACGAAGCGCGAAACGTCGATGCCCGCCTCGGAATCGAACGCGCGGTTCGGATTGTTCGGGTCGGTCGTCCATAATCCGTCGATAATCAGGCGGTATGAGATGACCGCACGGTCTTTCGGCTTGGGGAGTACGTAGAAAAACCAGGAATCGGTAATGTCGCCCTCAAAACTGTAGGTGTTGTGCAGTTTGTATGCGTGAATCTGCTTGTACCCCTCAAAATCAAAGACAATGCCGACATAGCGCGACGTTTTGGGCGCGGTGAAAATGATATAGTCGCCGTCAAGATACGGCGCGCCCACGCCGGTGATTTCCGCAATCGTGTTGTGATATTCGTATAAGTCTTGCTCGGGAATCGTTTCTGCCGCAGCTGCCGCCAGCGCGAGCAGGGGAACGATGAGCAGCGCACCTATCCGTTTCATATAGCAATTATCGGCACGCCGCGCGGAAATGCTTACCGATTTTCTTGTCTAAACCCGCCCGCGGATTGTGCCGAAATTGTAGTGAATGGGTGGATTATGCGCACTTGTATCATCTTGGAATGTGGGGTAAAATAAAAGAAGATGCCCGGGCTTAACCAGTTAAAACAATTCAGCAATGATATAGAGTCTCTCGGCGATGAGGTGCGCATTCGTACGGCACGGGGCGAAAAGCCGTCTTTCCTGCCGTTGCCCCAGGGCATTTCCGAAGCCGACGATTCCGACGATTTTATCGGCGGGCTTCCCCGGCAGGACGCGGATCCGGCGGATGCGGCGACGACTGACGATATGCTTGCCGATGATTTGTCCGCCGCCGTTCCGGGGGAGACTTCCGAACCGCCGGCTGCCGACAATCCGCTGCCCGACCTTGATTTTTTGAACATTGGTGGCGGCGCGATGGGGGACGAGTTGCCCGACCTCTCAGATTTTCTGGACGAGCCGGTCGAACCTGCGCCGCAGACGGCTGCCGAACCGAGTGCGGCGGAACGCGAACCGGCGGCCTCGCCCGATGATTCGGACGGACTGTTCGCGTCGTCGGGGGGCGGCATTGCCGATGCCGAGGACATTCCGTCCGTGGACGATTTGCTCGCCACGCTTGATTTGCCCGACGATGCGACGTTTGCCGATGACACCAAGCTGACGCTGCCTGACGAGTTGCAGGCGCACGATATTTCGCTCGCCGACGCATTCGTGCCGGAAACCGGCGTGGAACTGACGGAATCCCCCGCGCCCGCCGCCGAAGAACCGGCTGACGAGGACTTGCCGCCTGCTGACTTGGACGAGCCGCAGACAGAAACAGGCGAGCCGCAGGCAGAGGCAGACGAACCTCAGGCAGAAGCGGCGCATGAGCCGGACGATACGGCCGCGCCCGCCCCTTCGGAAGATTTTGCTCTGACCGATGATGTTCCCACGGAGGATGCGCCGATGCCGCCCGAGGCGGGGAGCGCGGATGCCACTGCGGAATCGCTGTTCGATTTGTCTGATTTGGACGATTTGCCGCCGCCAGACGATATATCTGCGCCGGACGATATGCCTGCGTCGGACGGCGACGCAGCTGCCGATGACGACATCAGCGACGTGTTCGACACGAGCGCGCTTGATTTTCCCGATATGCCGTCGGATTCCCCGACGGGCGATATTTCCGACGCGGCGGCGGAGTCCGTTCCCGAAGTGTTCGATACGTCGGAAATGGAGGGGCTTGATTTTTCTGCCGATGCCAGCACGCCGGTTTCGTTTGACGACATTCCGGTGACGGGCGAGCTTCCTGCCGGTGACGACGGCTTTGAGCTGACCGACGATTTTGAGATTCCGGGCTTTTCCGACACTGACACCGTTCCCGTCGAAAAGAAAAAGGGCGGTGGCTTCGGTGCGCCCGATTCCTCCAAGGCGAATTCCGACCGTCCGCCGAACACGCTCACCGAACGCGAGTTCGAGCAGTTCAAGAAAAACCTTGCCGCCTATCCGCTCAACCTGCGCATTGCGGTGGAAGATTTTATCGTCAAGGACGAATTCAAAGACAACGTGATTTTTGAAGTCGTCGAGAAAGTCCTCAAAAAAGTGCCCGCCCGCCAGCTTGCCGGGCACATGGAAAAACTGCTGGACATCGCGATTGACGTTCCGCGCGACTATGAGCGTCGTTCCGTTGCGGAATACGAGGCGTACAAGCAGTCGTTCCAGTATCAGCTGAAAAACCGTATTCTGCCCATGGCGATTATGGGCATCGTCGCCTGTATTTTTGCGGTGTTCTTGTTCCAGGCGGGAAAGATGTTCGTCTACCGTCCGCTCAAGGCGTTGTCGTACTACAAGCAGGGCTATACGATGCTCGAAAACAACGAGTTCCCGCAGTCGGAGGAACGTTTTGCCGCGGCCGTTTCCTATAAGCCGATGAAAAAATGGTTCTTCAAGTACGCGCGCGGCTACCGTGACCGCAAGCAGTACGAGCGCGCCGCGCAGATGTACCGCAATATCCTGTATTTCTTCAAGCACGACAAGCAGGCGGGGCTTGAATATGCGCGGATGGAATTGTACGACCGCGCCAATTATCCCCGCGCCGAAGAAATCGTGCGTCGCGACGTGCTTGACTATTACATCAACGACGCGGACGGGCTGCTGCTGCTCGGCGACATATTCCTTGAATGGGCGGAGATTGACCCGGGCAAGTACGAGGATGCGCGCGAGCAGTACGCGAACCTGATTCAGTTGTACGGGCAGACCGACCTGTATATGTCGCGCATGATGCGTTATTTTATCCGCACGGACAACTTGCAGAATGTGCTCGTGCTCAAGAACCGCTTTTATGCCAACAAGAAGTCCAAGAAGGCGCTCGGCGCGCAGGACTGGACGGAGCTGAGCGGGTATCTGCTGGACAAACTCTACGGGACGCTGAGCAAGAGCGAGGAATTCCTGCGTTCTTCTATAGAAGACGTGCTCGACATGCTCAACATGGCGGTCCGGCTTGACCCGGCGAATCCCGTGGCGCGGTACAATCTTTCCCGCTACTTCCTGCACAACAACAATGACTCGTCCGCACAGCGCGAGATGCAGATCGCGCTCGATTTGTTCGCCAGCGCGCCGGTGCGCACCAAAAAGAACACGTACCGCGAGATCAATGGCAGCCGCATTCTGGGCGAGCTGTTCGCGGAAAAGCGCGAGTACCTGAAGGCGCAGGAAGCCTACACGCGCGGCATCAACGTGTTCTCCGAGGAGCACGGGCGGACGGGCTTGGAGGGCGACGAGAACACCGGGCATCTGTTTGCGGATGTGGGCGACATCGATTATTTTATCAGCGGCGACATGGACAGCGCGCTGGCGAACTATCAGATGGCGGTCGCCACGAAGTACGACATTCCGTCGCTCAACTACCGGATTGGCGCGATTCATTATAACCGGAAGCAGTTTGACAAGGCGCTCGGATCGTTCGTCAAGACGGCGGAGACGGAAGGCAACGACGTGAACCTCCTGCTTTCGCTCGGCAACACGCTCTCACTGCGCGGCGACAATTTTGCGGCGCAGGGCTATTATGCGGATTTGCTCAATCGTCTGAACGACGTGCGCGCGCGCGACGAAATGCTGTTCCCACAGGAACACGCGGGCGACAACGAGCTGGTCGATATGTATCTGAAAGCGAACAACAATCTCGGCGTGACGCTGTACCGGCTGGCGCGTCAGACGGGAAACAGCGGCATGAATGCCGAAGCCCTGGTGCGCCTGTCCGATTCCATGCGGGCATGGGACGCGCTCACGCGCAACCCGACCACGATGAAACGGCTTGAGGGCGGCAACCTTGCCTTGCAGAACGCAAAATATCTCATGCATCCGTACGCGGAATTCGAGCCGGCAATCTACACGGACATTCCAAAGACGCTTTCGGGCGAAAAGGTGCTTGAATGATACGGGTTTTTTGTGTGCAGGCGGGCATTGTCGTCAAAAAACGGCTCAATGATGTCCGCAAGGAAGTGTTCAGAAAGGGAATCCATCTGTGCACGGCGTTCGTGCCGTTCCTGCTGCATTACCGGTATGTGCCGACGCTTTGCCTGCTTTTTGCGGCGGGCATTTTTTACGTGGTGGCGGAGCATCTGCGCTCAAAAGGCCGGTATATTCCGCTTGTCTCCGATATTACCGCCGCCGCCGCCCGCAAGCGCGACGAGCATACCTTTGTGCTCGGGCCGGTAACGTTGGTGGCGGGCATTCTTGCGGCGGCGTTGCTGTGGAACGAGCAGGCGGCGGTCGTGGGCATTTTTGCGCTGGCATTCGGCGACGGACTGGCAAGCCTTGCGGGCAAGACGTTCGGGCGCATAAAAATTCCGTTCACGTTCGGAAAAACCGCCGCCGGCAGCCTCACGTGCTTTGCGGCGATTTTCTGCACCACGTTCTTCGTGAGCGGAAACTGCGCGGTTTCGCTGGTCATCGCGCTCGTCGGTATGGCGATTGAGATGCTGCCGCTCAAGGACTTTGACAACCTGATTATCCCCGTCCTGCTCGGCGGCATTGCGCAGCACTTACTTCCACTTGTATAGGCGGTGCAGGTTGCGCAGGAACTGCGCGGTTCCCGCCACGAGCGCGGCCGTTCCCAATCCCAACAGCACGAACGAATCGGCGAGCAGCAGCAGCACATATCCCGCGACGAGCACGGCATAATACAACGCCATTTTTTTCATCTCAAGGATGCCGTGCTTGCGCGCGTTCAGCAGGAACGACAGCAGCGCAAGCGCAAAAATCAAAAAACGGACGAGCACGGATGCTTTCGCAAAGCCCGTGGGAATAGCGCACGTGGTCGTCAGTTGCGCCGTATTGAGCGGAATCTCCGCCGCAAGCACCACCGACAGCGCCAGCACGACCGTGAGGTTCCGCTCCACGTCCTGCCGCTGGTGCGTCTCGCTGAATGTCGCCATGCAGAAAAAACAGAGCGGCACGGCAAACCGCCCGGCGGCAAGCACGCGCCCGGTAAAAATCAGCAGGTGGGAGAACGACAGCCCCAGCCCGAACAGTGGAATGAGCATGCGGATGCCCTCGCACAGCATACCGAGCAGTACGCCCGCAAAAAAGATGATTTCTGAGGACTGCGTGTTCTCAAAGAACGTAATGATAAGGAACAGCGTCACCGGCACGTACAGCACCATAATGCCGATGGCCGTCATCGTGGCGGCAAACTGGCACTGCATGAACGGCAGCCCCCGCAGCGCGCGTTGGATAGAGGTCTGCACGGCACTGTCCGACGGCGGAACGATGGCATCGGTCAGCAGGGCGACGGTCAGGCTTGCCGCAAGCAGGACGCAGCAGATAATCGAAAAGAAAAACAACGCTTTCAGCAAGCGGTTCCGGGTTTTTATGGTCATACTGAAATAATAAACGGAACGGAAAAATATGTAAAGCGTCGCCAAACTCATACCGATGATTATACTAGCATAGCGTACACGCAGCTGAAAAAGTGGGAGGAATAGTATGAAAAAACTATTGTGCGGATGTATGTTCCTTGCTGCCGCGCTTGCCGCGTTTGCGGGAGATGTCGCGGCATTTGTTGACATCGGAATATCTTCAGACGGAAAAACGTATATTTTTGGCGAATACGGGCGGACGGACAGAGACTTTGAGGGGTACGCGGAAATCTACACCGTTGATATCAGCAAGAACGATTTTGTTTCGGGCGGCGTGTTCCGCACGAATCCGTCGGCGAGCACTGCCACAAAAAGCGGCAAGACGGTGTACGATGAGCTGCTGGCAAAAGTCGGCTGGGCAATCCGGAAGTACGACTGCAAGCCCGTGCCGCCGGAATACTTGCTGTACGTGCGCGACGACCGGACGAGCGACGGCAGGGAAATCATTTTCAAGGACTTTGAGGGATCGTCCGCGGGACAGGCGGTGTATTACCATGTCAAAGTGAACACTACCGTCGGCGGCTCACGCTCGTCGTTCTTCATCGACTTGGAAAAACAGGACGAAAACGGCTCGGTTATCAGCAAGAATGTCGTCGGCAATCCCGACATCAAGCGCCGCGATGTGATCGCCTACAAAATCGACCGTATTTTCAGCGACAAGACCGGGCGCAACCTAGTGTTCGTGGTGGAAAAAACCATTTCGGACGACAAAGGCACGTCGATCAGGTACATGGTCGAGACGATCCGGCTGTAACGCGGGGCAGTTGCGTTGCCCCGCGCTCCCGCCTACTGGCTTTCATTCTCCTTGCCGGGAGTCGGCGTTGTGAGCGTCCAGTCCGCCTTGCTTGCCGTGACCGCCTGAGTCCCCTCCGCCGCATACGCCGCCACGACTGCCGCGACGTTCTGCCGGGAAAGCGTCTTGGTAAGCCCCATGCCTTTTGACAGTGCCGCAGACGAGCGGTCGGAACCGCCCTGCCATACGCCCGCGGCGACGGCCTGTTCGGCAAGCGTCGTCTGCGCTTTCTTCGTCCAGGCAGTCTTGGTTTCGTCCTCGGTCAGCAGGATGGCATCCACGATATTTCCGCTCACGGCATCGACCAAAGCGATGACATCGTTCTTGGTGAAATAACCGCCGTCCGTGCCGGTTACCCACAGGTCGCGCGCCGTGTCGCTCGCGTCGGGGGAATCTGACGGCAGGTCGAGTGCGTCGCCGGTCTCATCTGCGTCGCCGCCGTAATTGCGCAGATGCACCGTGACGTATTCTCCCGCCTCCACCTCGATTGCCGGGAACACATAGCATTTCGTGCTGCCGTAGTAGCCGCCGTACAGCTCCAGTCCTGCAAGGTTTCCGGCCGCAAGTACGTAGAGCTCGGCGAATTCCGCCTTTGCCGTCTTGTCGGAGTTGCCATGCCGCAGTTCGGTCAGCATCACGCGCGCGGGGTGGTCGTTGTAGCCCGTGAACGGCAGGCTGAACGCGAGCGTGTTGCCGTTCGCGTCCGTCACAATGCCCGTCAGCGCGTACTTCTCCCCGATTTCCATGGGACGGTCGAGCGTCAGCTCCGCGTTCTGCCCGCTCTCGTCGTAGGCGATGTCGGTGACCTGCGCGAACGTCTCCCCGTCGCCCGCCGTTTTGAACGCAACGTCCGTGAGCGTCATCGGCTCGTCGCACGCTATCGCCAGCACGGAGCTCTGCGTTCCCCTGAACGACACGATTTTAGGCGCGTCCTTGTCCGTGGCAGACACCGCCACGCCCTCGTCCGTCATCTTGCAAGAGAACGGTGCCGCCACGAACAGCACCCCGGCACACAGCCCCGCGCAGCACAGCACGTGCCGCACGGCGGCGGCCATTTTTTTCGCATATCTTTGCATAAAAGCCTCCGACATCTTATATGCATTGAAATGTCATTTTTCCCACTTTTTGCGGAAAAAAAGTGATTTTTTGTGCGCTCTCCGCCGACAGCGTAAGGGTAGGGGTGCTGTCCCTCCCCCGTCAGGCAATCTGCTTGATGACTTTGCAGGGGTTTCCGGCGGCGAGCACGTTCGGCGGGATGTCCTGGGTGACGACGCTGCCTGCGCCGATGACGGCATTGTCGCCGATTGTCACGCCGGGCCGCACGCACACGTTGCCGCCAATCCACACGTTGTTTCCGACCGTTATCGGTCGCGCGTACTCAAGTCCCTGCTTCCGTTGCTCCGCGTCCAGCGGATGTCCTGCCGTGTAGAAGCCGCAGTTCGGGCCGACGAGCACATGGTCGCCGAACGAGACTTTGTTCCCGTCCAGCACGGTCAGGCCATGGTTCGCGTAGAACTGCGCGCCGACTTCGATATTGAAGCCGTAGTCGCACCAGAACGGCTGTTCGATGACGAACGTGCCGCGCGTCTTTCCCAGCAGCGCGCGCAGCAGCCGTTCCCGCGCGGCAGTCTGCGACGGCGGCAGCTGGTTGTACTGGTGGCACTGGTCTTTTGCCCGTAGCCGCTCGGCGGCGAGCGTGTCGTCGCCTGGGTCGTACAGCTTGCCCGCCAGCATTTTTTCTTTTTCGGTCATTGCCTGAGCCTCTGTTGTTCCGTCGGCTGAATTCAGCCGGACACGCGCGTTATTTTTTCAGCAGTGCGGCGAACGGGTTGTAATGCTCGCCGTCGTCGTTTTGGTGCGAGAGGTATGCCGCCGCGCTCTGTTCCTGGTCCGCGCTCGCGGCGGGCAGGAGCGAGATGCGCCGCTCTTTTGTGTCGATTTTTTCTACGACCACGCTGAACGGGTCGCCCGCCTTGAATTTCTTGGTCAGGTTCGTGCTCGCGCTCACGCCTTCCAGCGCGGAGACGTGCACCAGCCCGTCAATGCCCTTGGCAAGGGTGACGAACAGCCCGAACGGCGCGACGCGGGCAATCGTCCCGTCGATTTTCGTGCCGGGAGCGATTGTTGCCGCCGCGTCGTCCCACGGGTCTTTTTCGAGCGACTTCATGCTGACCGAGACTTTTTCGTGCTGCCAGTCCGCCTTGATCACGACGGCTTCGACCGTCTGCCCGACCGACAGCACGTCCGCCACGTCGTTGACGCGCTCATGCGAGATTTCTGAGACCGGCAGCAGCACGCGGAAGCCGCCGATGTCGATGAACGCGCCGTAGCTTTGGAGCGACTGCACCGTACCCGTGACTTTCGTGCCGACCGTAACCGTCTGCGCGAGCGCGTCGATTTTCTGCCGCTCCGCCTGTTCCCCTATCCGGCGGTTTGAGACGATGAGATCCTTGCCGTCGTTCTTGTATTCGGTGATCAGGAACGTCAGGCTGCGCCCGACGAACGCGGCGGGTTCTTCGCGGGTGCGGAATCCCATCTGCGAGTACGGGCAGAACGCCCGCGCGGTGCCGAGCTTGACCTCGAATCCGCCCTTGATTTCTTTTTCCACCGTGCCTTCCACGGGCAGTCCCGCGCGGTATGCTTTTTCCAGCATCGTGCCGTCCGCGTCGCTGCCGCCGATCCGCGTGGTGAAGCGCAGCTCGCCGCGCCGGTCGCCCGCAAAATATGCGGTGATTGTGTCGCCCGCCTTGACGGAGATTGTGCCGTCATCGTCCGTGAACTCCGCCGCGTCTACGATGCCTTCGCTTTTCTGCCCGATGTCGATGAAAATCGTGTCGCCCGCGACCTGCACGACGGTCGTCTTGACCGCCTCGCCGATGTCAAATTGCTGTTTCATGCTGTCCTCGTGTCCTCTTGATGCGCCAGTATATCCCAAATCGCGCGTCGTGTCAGTATCACTCAAAGCATCCGTGGATGAGTTTCCACGCCACGCTGCCGGGCGGGGGCGTGGCGGGCAAGTGGTCGCGCGGGAAGAAGCGTGCGTCGCGCAGCTCGTCGCGTTGGGGCGTGATCGTGCCGCCGGCGTATTCGGCGCGGAACGCGAGCATCAGCTGGTCGGGGTACGGCCATGACTGGCTCGCCACGTAGCGCACGTCCTTTACGTCGATGCCGGTCTCTTCTTTTACCTCGCGCGCCACGGCGGCTTCTATCGTCTCGCCGGTCTCCACGAATCCCGCGATGCACGTGTACACGTCGAACGCGCGGTGCAGGTGGCGGGCGAGCAGGATTTGGTCGCCCTTGCTGACGAGGACGATGACTGCCGGCTCAATCTGCGGGAAGAACTGGTGCGCGCAGACGGTGCAGGTGCGCGCGGTGAGCGCGGGATCGTCGCGGAGCGTGCCGCCGCAGACCGAGCAGAACCGCTTGAGCCTGCGGAAGTTGAGCAGCCCTTTTGCCCGCGCGCTCAGGGCGCACTGCCGCTCGCCGCGCGTCCGCCAGAAGAATTCGCGCAGGGGAATGCCACTGCACTGCGCGGGGTCGCTCGCGTCCGCGTTCAGCTCGACCGCCGAAAAGCCGTATTCCGGCTCGCTGAACCAGTCGCTTGCCGTCTGGTCATTGGCGCAGCGGCGCACGGTCTCTTCGTCGGGCAGCGCGCCGTCTTGCAGGAGGATTTGGTCGCCGCGGAAGATGAAGCGGTGCGGAAAAATATCGAATGGATGGGAAATCATCGGCATGGTGCTATTGTAGCGCGGAACGGGATTTCGCGCAACGCCGTGCCGTTTTGACAGGAACGGCGATTTGCCGTATGATGTCCGCATGATACCGCAGCAAATCGCCGACGCAGCATTGTCGGCACACTTGGACAGGATTCACCGCGACGAGATGGTCGTGTTCGTCATGGCGGACGGGCAGTTCCGGGGCGCGTTCTACAACGGCACGCGCATGGTCAACCAGATGCGCGCGCAGCATCACCTGGGTATTTTGGAGACGCTCGTGCTCGGTCAGGCGGAGCTGTGCGCCGCGCTGCTCATTCCCACGATGAAAGGACGCGAGCACCTGACGTTCCGCTACGACGTGAACGGGCCTGCCGCCGGGTTTTGCGTGGAGGCGGACAGCACGGGCTACGTGCGCGGGCATCTCTTCCAGAACCGGATTCCCGTCGAAAGGCCGCTCGAAAACTGGGACTTAACGCCGTTCCTCGGCGAGGGGACGCTTTCGGTTTCCCGTTTGGGCGAGGGCATGAAAGCCGCGCAGACCGGCATGGTCGAAATCAAGTACCGGAACATCGCGAAAGACTTGGCATGGTACTTTGCGCAGAGCGAGCAGGTGCGCACCGCGTTCAACACGAGCATCCGCTTTGACGGGAGCGGGCGCGTGATAGGGGCGGGCGGGCTGTTCGTGCAGGCAGTCCCCGGCGCGGGCGGAAACAGCCGCGTGAGTGCGCAGACGGCGGCGAGCGGCGCGGAGGACAAGGACGAAACCGCCGACGAGCTGCTCCGCCGCGTGGAGAACGCGTTCCGCGCCATGCCGTCAGTCGGGACGTGGTTTGCGGAGGGCGGCGACCTTGAGGACGTGGTGTACGGCCTGTTCCGCGAGTTCCGCCCGTCCGTCGTCCTCACCCGCGACGTTATCTTCGACTGCCCGTGCAACCTCGATCACTACGTGCAGGCAGTGCGCGCCCTGCCGCCCGCCGAGCTTGCCGACATTATCGCCCGCGACCCCGACCCGATAGAAATCACCTGCCACAACTGCGGCTCGGTCTACCACATCACCAAAGCAATGCTGCGGGGTGGGGCATGAGGCGGGGGAAGCCCGCTCTGCCCCTAGTCCGCTTGCACCGTGCCGCCGGCTTGTGTGAACGTACCTGCGTTATTGACCATAACGCCGCCGCCATCCTCGCTCGCCGTGTTTCCGCTTATCATGCCTTTGGTCATCTTGAATTGTCCGCCATAAACGCAAACACCACCGCCGTCACTAGCCGCTTTGTTGCCGTCGATTTCGACCCCCCCCGTCCATGTTGAATTTGCCATAGCTACTGAGGTAAACACCACCGCCCATGCCTTCCGCCGTGTTTCCGCTGATTGATCCGTCGCTCATCTTGAGTTTACCGTAAACGTACACGCCGCCGCCGTTTTTCGCCTTGTTCTTGTCGGTTTCGGACGCGCCGCCGATCGTGCCGCCGCTGATTTCAAGCGTGTGTGCTGACAACGAACTGAAACAAATTCCTCCGCCATTGCTGGTCGCGACATTTCCGCTGATTGTGCCGCCTTTCACATCGAGCGAGCCGCTCTTTATATAGATGCCGCCACCACTGCTACCTGCCGTGTTCTTCCTGATTATCGCACTGCCGCTGATTGTGACATTGTATGCCGAATTGGAATAAATTCCTCCGCCGGAATCGCTCGCGGTGTTGCCGCTTATCGTGCCGTCGCTGATTGTGAGCGTGCCGCCCACCGAGCTGAAATAAATTCCGCCGCCGTTCTGGCTTGTATTTCCGCCCTTGATGGTGAGATTTTCGAGCGTGAGGTTGAGTTTGCCGCTTGCAGGCATCGCATATATGACGCGCGACTTTTGGTTCGCGTCGAGCGTTGCCGTGCCGGAAAGCGCCGTTATCGTGAGCGTGAGATTTTTGTCGAGCGCGGAAAAGTTCGCCATGCCGCTTGTGCTTGCCGCCGCGCTTTGCGTGAGCGTTCCGTCAACGTAAATCGTGTATGCGCTCGCGCCGTCGTTCCGCGCGATCACCGTGTCCACAGCCTTTTGGATGGTGGCGAGCGGCTTTGAGCGGCTTCCCGGATTGTCGTCGCTGCCGGTACCCGCCACGTACACCGTGGTCGGCAAAATCCCGTCCGAGCACGTGACGATTACGTCGTCCCCCACGCCGCTTTCCCCGGACAGCCCGCGCCATGCCGCCACCGTGCCCGCAAAGGT
>CAMWTK010000025.1 GCA_947177175.1 uncultured Treponema sp. | reverse complement strand
TTCATTATAATCTCCTCCTGATTATGAGATAGTTAATTATCCTACGATTTTTTTTCGTGTCAAGCAAAAAATGCGCGCGGGGGGGGCGTTACGAACGCAGGATTGATTCCGCAAGGGACCGGTCGGAGCGTTTTACCCCTTGCGCCCGAAGCCGGGGACGATGGGCTTGGTGAAGCTTTTGCGCATGGCGGCGAGGATGTCCTGTGCTGCCTGGGCATCCACCGCCTGCGGCGGCTCGTGGTATGCCACGAGGCTGGCGGGGATTTCGTCAAGGAAGCGGCTGCCCTCGCAGGCGATGACGTCGCGCAGCCGGCGGCGGTGGCGGCAGGCGGAGATGAACAGCTTGTCGCGCGCGCGGGTAATCGCCACGTAGAACAGGCGGCGCTCTTCCTCCACGGCGGCGTTCCCGCCTTCCTCAACGGCGCGCGCGTGGGGGACAATGCCTTCTTCCGCGCCCGCGATGAACACGACGGGGAATTCCAGTCCTTTGGCGGCGTGGATCGTCATCAGGTTGACCTTGCCTTTCTCCTCGCCGTCGTCAAGGTCGTCGCGGCTCAGCAGCGTGATGCGGTTCAGGTAGGCGTAGAGGTTCGCGTCCTCGGTGTCGGGGTTGTTCTCCCAGGTGTCCATGGAAGTGATGAGGCTTTCCACGTTCAGGTACTTGAAGCGGGCGGCTTTTTCGCTTTTGGGGTTCTCGGCGATGAGCCAGTCGAAATAGCGGATTTCTTCGGTGAGCGCGCGCACTTTTTTGGCGAGTCCCTTGCCGCTCAGCATGGTGCGGTTGTTTTCTATGAGGGCGACGAACGAGCGCAGGTCGTCGCGCGTGGATTCGCTGATGCCGCTCTCCGATTCGTCCGCGCTGATGACGGCGGCGATTGCCTCCCACAGCGGCACGTCGAGCGTCCGCGCGGTCTCGTTCAGCCGTTCTATGGTGGTGCGCCCGATGCCGCGCCGTGGCGTGTTGATGATGCGCAGGAGGTTCACGTCGTCGTCATGGTTGGCGATGACGCGCAGGTAGCTGATGATGTCCTTTATCTCTTTGCGCTGGAAAAAGCTCGTGCCGCCGCTCATGACGTAGGGAATGTTCTCCTGCAAGAACTGCTCTTCGAGCGGGCGGCTCTGCGTGTTGGTGCGCATGAGGACGCAGAAGTCGTCGTATTTCCGTTTTTCTTGCAGGCAGATAGTGCGGATGCTTTCGGTGATGAACTGCGCCTCGGCGGTCTCGTTTTCGGGCATGTAGATTTCTATCGGCTTGCCGCCTCCGTTGCCGCTCCACAGGGTCTTGTCCTTGCGGTTGGTGTTGTGGCTGATAACGCCGTTCGCCGCCGCGAGGATGGTTTCGGTGGAGCGGTAGTTCTGCTCGAGGCGGATTTCTTTCATGCCGGGAAAATCGTGCTCGAAGTTGATGATGTTCTGGTAGTCCGCGCCGCGCCAGCTGTAGATGCTCTGGTCGTCGTCTCCCACCACGGCGACGTTCTGCCCGGCAAGCGCTCGCATCAGCTCGTACTGCTGGTGGCTCGTGTCCTGGAATTCGTCCACCATGAGGTAGCGGTAGCGGTCCTTGTAGCGCGCGAGCACGTCGGGGTGCTCGCGGAACAGCCGGATGGGGAGCGTGATGAGGTCGTCAAAATCGACCGCGTTGTACAGGCGCAGCCCCTGCTGGTAGCCTTCGTACAGCTGCCGGTACAGGTCGCTTGCGGCGGTCCATGCCTTGCGGCCTGTCTTGATGTCGCTGAACAGGATGCCGATTTTGTACACGTCGAGCGCGTCGGCGGTGAACTGCAGCTCGCGCCCGGTCTCCTTGATGAGCGCGTTGCGGTCGGTCTCATCATAAATAGAAAAATTGGTGCGCCAGCCGAGGCGTTCGATGTCCTGCCGCAGGATTTTTACGCCGAAGGCGTGGAACGTGGCGATCGTCAGGTTCTGCAATTTGCGGCCGGTCAGCTCCTTGACGCGCGTCTCCATTTCCCGGGCGGCCTTGTTGGTGAACGTGAGCGCGAGAATCTGGCTCTGCGGAATGCCCGCGTCGAGCATGTGCGCGATTCGGTAGGTTATCACGCGCGTCTTGCCGCTGCCCGCGCCCGCAATGATGAGAATCGGGCCTTCGGTGGTCATGACGGCCTGGTACTGCTCGGGATTGAGTTCGTCTTTCAGGTGGGAGAGGTCTGCTGCCATACCGGCATTGTAGCGGAAACGGAAAAGATGTGCTATACTTTTTGTATGCGCGATTCGGTCTCTTCTTTTTTTACGAACCATCATTTTTCCGTGGATACGGCGGATTATAATCTGGTGCGCCCGCTGCTTGCGGACATGAACGCGAAGCTCGGCGGCGATACGTCGGCGTGGCAGGACATGACACGCACCTGGCTGCTGCCGCCGGAGCGGCCGCCGCGGAATCAGTCGGTCATCGTCATTGACGCGGGCGGGACGAATTTCCGCTCGTGCTTGGTCACGTTCGGCGCGGACGGCAGCCCGGTCGTCTCGGACTTTCGGAAAGACGTGATGCCGGGCGTGGAGCGGGAGTTGTCCCGGCAGGCGTTCTTTGACGCGGTTGCGGACAACATCGGCTACCTGAAGGACAAGGCGGACAGAATCGGCTTCTGCTTTTCGTATTCGATGACGATTACCAAGGACGGCGACGGCATTCCGCACTCGCTCAGCAAGGAAGTGAAGGCGCGCGAGGTGGAGGGCGTTCCTGTGGGCGCGGCGTTGCGGGAGACGCTCGCGGCGCGGGGGTGGCACGTCGGGCGCATCGCGCTGCTGAACGATACGGTCGCGGCGCTGCTCGCGGGCGCGGCTTCGGGCGGCAGGCGGTATTCGTCGTATGTCGGCTTTATTCTGGGCACGGGCATGAACGGCGCGTATATCCAGCCGGCGTTGGGCGGGGAAAGCCGGCAGATCGTCGTGTGCGAGAGCGGCAAATTCGGCGCATTCGCCCGCTCGGACTTTGACGTTTCGCTTGACGCGAAGAGCCTGCATCCCGGCGAATATATGCTGGAGAAATGCTGTTCGGGTGGCTATCTGGGGCCGCTTGCCGGGGAAGTGCTGCGCGCGGCGGCCGCGGACGGCTTGGTGAGCGCGTCATGTGCCGCGTCGTTGGGGCGTCTGCCGGATGTGTCGCTGGTCGTCGTGGACGGCTTTTTGCATGCGCCGGGCGACCGGGAAAACGCCATTGCCGCGTGTTGCGCGACGGCGGACGACATTGCGGTGGTGCACGAGGTGCTTGACGCATTGGTCGAGCGGTGCGCTGGGTATGCGGCGAGCATTCTTGCGGCATGCCTCGTGCAAGGCGGCGCGGGCACGGACGATCCGGTGTGCATCCTCTGCAACGGCACGACGTTTTACAAGACGTATCGCCTGCGCGAGCGGATTGCGTCGTATCTTGCGCGCTTCGCGTCGGGTATCCGCTTTGAGTTCGTGCAGAAAGCGGACGATATTACCATAGGAACGGCAATCGCGGCGCTGGCATGAGAAGGCTCGTCTGCGCCGTCGTCGCGTCGCTCCTCATTGGCGGTGTCTGGGCAAAGGGCGGCGTGCTTGCGGGGGCTGGTTCGCTGTCGGTCATCCGCACGCAGTTTTTTGACATCATCTTCCCGGACGAATGCGCGGCGGTTGCGGACGGCTACTATCAGGAAATCAGTGCGCTGCTGGAGACGGCATGCGACGCGCATTTTGCGGTGACGATCACGCGCTCGGTGGAAAGCCTGAACGCCTATTTTACGGTCGCGCCGTATAACCGTATCGTGCTGTATGACACGCCGCCCGACACTTCGCTTGACAGTTATGCGGACACGCTGGAATCGGTGTTCTACCATGAGCTGACCCATGCGGTGACGACCAACATGCGCTCGCCGTTCGCGGGATTCCTTGCGGGGGTGCTCGGCGACTGGTTCGCCCCGGCGGGCTTCACGCAGACGAATTTTATGCTTGAAGGCGCGGCGGTCAGCTTTGAGAGTAGGGGCGGCGCGGGGCGCGTATACAGCCCGTACAGTACGCAGTTGGTGCGGCAGGCAAAGCTCGACGGCAGGTTTCCGGGCTGGCGCGACGTGACCGGCGCGCGCGACACGTTTCCCGGCGGCACGGATGCCTATGCGTTCGGGGCGTTGTTCAGCCAGTTCTTGCAGGAAACCTACGGCATGAAAAAATATGCCGAATTCTGGCGGACGGCGGGCAGCCTGCACGGGTTCAAGCGGTCGGTAAAAAAGACGTATGGAAAACCGGTTGCCGCGTTGTGGAAAGACTTTGCGTCCTGGGTGCGCGTTCCCGACGACGTGACCCCGGCGATTGACCCGGGGCGCGGCACGGACGATTTTTTTGTGGCGAACGGATGTGCGGCGACAAAGACGGGCTTCTCGCGGCAGAACGGGCGGCGGGCGGTGTTCAAATGCGTGGCGACAAGCGTGCACGGCATTGCCTGGTACGAGCAGAAGACGGGCGGCGTGTGGTACGCGGCGGTGCGTGACGGAACGGTGCAGAAGCCGAAAAAATTGTTCGCCTGTGCGGCCGTCAACCGCCTTTCGCTTTCCGACGACGGGGAATGGCTTGCCGTCTCATATCTGTATGCGTCCGCGCAGACAAAGACCGCCGTCTGCCGGTACCATTTTCCTTCGGGGCGGCTGTTGCCGCTGCCGGTCGCGTCGGTGCGCGACGCGGGATTCGTGCGTGGCCGCGACGGCGCGCTGCTCCTTGCCTGCGTGAACATCGCGCAGGACATTCGCTCGATTGATTTTTATGCGGTCGGCACGCGGAAAAACGATGTCGTGTTGGCAAAACGGGTATCGTTCGCGGCGGATGAGATTCCGTTCAGTCCGTGCGCGGCGGCGGACGGCGGCTTCGCCTGTATCGTCAAAAAAGGCCTGGACTGGCGCATCCGCCTGTACGAAGACGACACGACGTACCGCGCGTTCGGCACTCCGCGGACGATTCTGCATCATCTGCACGGAATGCGCGGCGCGGACGGACGGCTTGCGTTCAGTTTTTCGTATGCGCCGATTGAGCCGCAGCAGTTTCCGCGCGCGGGCTTGCTGTACGTCAATCCCATCGGGTTTGCGAGCGAGCTGGTCTTGCAGGACGATGACGTTTCGGGGAGTGTGCTGGATGCCGCGTTTTTTCCGGGCGACCGGGGCGAGCGGCTGGTCTATACGGCGGCTTTTTACGACACGCAGCGGCTCATGCAGATGGACGTTTCCCGGCGGGCGGTTGTCCGCCACAACGGAGTTGCGCCGCCGGTGGAATCGGCGGACGCGCACGAAAACGATTCGGCCGTGGCGGCGGATTCGGCAGGACGTGAGCGGCTTTCCTATCATCCGCTTCAGTATTATCGCCACGGCATGCTGATTCCCGTGGGCATGGTTTCGTCGTACCGGCGGGACGAACTGTCCGACTATTCGTTCGGCTATACGTCGGTGGGCACGGCATTCGTCGGTGCGACGTTCGGCTCGTCCCAGCCATGGGGCGACCAGGTGACCGTGGTGAGCGGCGGGTGGAATCCGTTTGACAAAAACGGTGGCGTGTCCGCGCATTGTTCCGGCGGCACGGACACGTTTTCGTATAGCGTCAATGCCAACGTGCTGTTTGACGGCAGCGGGTTCATGCAGGCGACGGGAGGCATCTCGCTTGCAAAGACGCTGTACGCGAGGTTCGGGAACACGGTTTCTCTGGGCGCGCACGGCATTTCTTTTTACGGGCATGACGCGCTTTCCGCGGAGAACGGGTGGGCAGGAACGGCGCGCGCTTACGCGCAGTTTTCGTCCGTGCGCAGAATGTCGCCGCGCTATGCGGATTACGGCGGCGTGTGGGTGCAGCCGTTCGTGTTTGCCGAGCGCGTGTTTTTTAACGCAGCGAACGTCGGCATGAGTCTGGGCGCGCGCGTTCCGGGGCTGTTTCCGCTCGCGCTGTCGGCGGCGGTTTTTCCTTCGTCAACGGACTTTGCGCGCGTGTCGGCGAGCGTCGTGCTGTGCAGCTGGGAAGTGCAGAAAGGGATTCCGCTCGCGCTCTATGTTGACCGAATCTACGTGCGCGCCTCGTATGCCGGGGCACTTGCCTATGACGGCGACGGCCGTTTTGACGTGCGGCGGACGGCGGCAATCGTGCGGGGCATCTCCCGTGCCGACTACCGCGATTCCGTGACGCTCACCGTGGGCGCGGTTTCTGCGATTAACGCCGGCATTTTGTCGCGGGTCACGTTTGATGTCGGCCTGTCGCTGCAATATCTTCCGCGCGCACAGAACGACGGCGACAAAATACGCTTGGGGGCAGGGGCATCCCTTGTCTACTAGCAAAAAATGGTGTATAATAGTGCAATCGATTTAAAGGGGAAGCAAAGTGCCGCGGGGAAACAATCTGGGAAAGACAATCGTTCTGTTAATCCTTATCATCATTATGATTTTGGGCGGGTTGTTGTGGTTTGATTATCTGGGCGTGATTAACGCGAAGCGGCTTTTTGCCCCCGTATACAAGCTGTTCGGGCAGACGCCGCAGACTTCCACGACCGCCACAAAATCAAAGCCGCTCATTGCCGATCTGGACGACGACCGGCTCGCAAAACGGCTTGAGGCGCTTGACATCCGCGCGCAGGAACTGGACAAGCGTGAGGATGAGATTGCGAAGGGCGAGCGTCAGTCCGATGCCGTGGCGCAGGAGCTGGAGGAGCGGCTGAAATCCTTGGAAGAGCGCGAGGCGACGTTTGAGGCGCAGCGCAAAAAATATGAGGATCGCGACGCGGAGCTTATCAAGGTCGCGCGCTACTGGTACAATATGCCGCCCGCCACTGCCGTTGCCGAAATCTTAAAAATGGAAGATCAGGATATCGTCGATATTTTCCGCAAGGAGGACGAGCTGGCGGAAAAAGAACGCCGCGCGTCAATGGTCTCCGTCTGGTTCATGAATATGCCCGCCGAGCGCGCCGCCGTGGTGCAGCGCAAGATGACGAACAAGCCGCAGTCCCTGGACTAACTCCCGCACAATAACGCTAAACACGGCCGTAAATTCCTCCGATGTTGTAGGTGGAGGTCGTGCCGATGCTTTCATTACAATCGGTTCACGTCGAGCAGGTTTTGCCGCAGGCAGGCGGGCAGCCGCTTCCGGCGCAGGCAGAACAGAAACCGGCGGATACTGCCGCTTCGTTTTTGGATTTGCTTCGCGCGGAGCAGCGCACTGACGACGACGGGCAAAAAAATGTCTCGCGTATGAACGACGGGCAGCCGAATCAGCAATCCGACGAAAAACGCGCTGAAAAAGCGGACGATACTGCCGTGTGCGAGGCGCGTCCGCGCGATGAAAAACCGCGCATCAGCAAGAAACAGGACGAGGACGGGCAGGATGCCGTTCCCGCAGGCGCGGAATCGTTGCTTGCCGCCGTCATGCCGGAGCGACTTGCCGAAATCCCGGTCGTAGCGGTGGCGGGCGATGACGCGGCGGTGCAGGCGGAAAAAATTTCTGACCGGGAAACGGTCGGCATGAAACTGACCAATTTTTCGTGGCAGTACGCACCGGAGCGCGAGCCGGCAGAAACGGTTGCCGCCGAGGACGAAATAATCGTGCCGCTGACGGACGAAAACGCGCTCGCGCTTTCTCCCGACGGCGGGCTTGACGAAACAGTAGCGGCACACGCGCAGGAATTTGTCGCCGAAAATCAGTCGGCATTGCTGGCGGATGTGCAGCCGCTTGCCATAAAAACAAATGACACGGCGGAAATCCCGGCCGACAGCGCAAAGAAAGGCATAGCGGAAACAAAGAACAAGCCGCGCATTGCCGTGACGGACTTGCGCACGGTGCGGCAAGCGGTCGCCCCGGAGACGGAAAAGGCGGTGGGCAAGGCTCAGCAGAAAAACGGCGCGGATTTCGCGTTCGCGCAGAAAGACGCACCTTCCGTGCAGATGACGATGGATATGGTCGGTGCGGCTGACGCGGGCAAGAACATCACTTCGGCAAATACGCAGACTGCCGCCGCGCACGGCTCGAATTTTCAGGCGATGCTCGCCAATGCCGTCCAAGAGAACGCTCCCGATTTTGTGAAGGCGGGCAGTATCGTGCTGCGCGACGGAAACCAGGGCGCGATCAACGTGATTTTGCGTCCCGAATCGCTCGGAAACGTTAAGATTAGCCTGTCGCTTTCCGATAAAGTAATTACCGGGCAGATTACGGTGCAGTCGCAGGAAGCCTACAACGCATTCCGGGACAGCATCGACACGCTCAGGGCGGCGTTCGCGCAGAGCGGGTTTGAGGCGCAGGGCTTTGACTTGAGTTTTGCGGGCAACCAGCAGTTCGCGCAGTCGCAGCAGGACTGGCAGAATCCCGAATTCGCGGTTCGTGCCGACAGGAGCTACGGCGATTTTGTGGCGGGCGAGATTGAATCGGATGTGGCCGATTATGCCGTGTCCGACTACGGCGTCAATATTGTTGCGTAAGGAGCAGTGCAGATGGATTTTCAGGTCAAGGGCGCGTCAGAGCTGGGCATGATGAGCGGTGCGGAGCGGTTCAAGCTTGACAACGACGTGAATGCGTACAATAAAAAGCTTGACTTTGAGCTGCGCGAGGGACGCACGTCAAGCAACAAGCTGGGCAAGGACGATTTCCTCAAGCTGCTGGTGACGCAGTTGTCCAATCAGGATCCGCTCAGTCCGATGGAGAACACGGAGTTCATCGCGCAGATGGCGCAGTTCTCATCGCTTGAGCAGATGACGAACATGAGCAATAATTTTGAGCGGCTGAGCACGCTGATGAACACCACGGCGGCGACGGAGACAATCGGCCGCGCGGTGGAAATCGAAATGGGCGACACGACGACGATTGGCGTGGTTGAGGCGGTGACCCGCGAGGCGAATCCGCAGCTGAAAGTCAACGGGCAGCTGTACGACATGAACCGTGTCAAAGCGGTTTACGGCGTGCAATAACATAAGTTTGGTTTTAATGAGGGTAGCTTTATGATGAGATCTTTGTATGCAGGCGTTTCGGGATTGCAGAATCACCAGACGAGAATGGACGTTATCGGCAACAACATCGCTAACGTGAACACTTATGGCTTCAAGCGCGGGCGCGTTGACTTTCAGGACATGATCAGTCAGCAGCTGAGCGGCGCGGCAAAACCGACTACCGAAGTGGGCGGCGTGAACCCCAAGCAGGTGGGGCTTGGCATGAGCGTTGCCGCAATCGATACGATTTTTACGCAGGGCAACTTGCAGTCAACGGGCGTAGGCACGGACATCGCCATTCAGGGCAACGGCTTTTTTATCGAAAAGAACGGCGAAAAGTCCTATTACACCCGCTCCGGCGCGTTCAGCCTCGACAACGAAGGGACGCTCGTCAACCCGGCGAACGGTTTCCGCGTGCAGGGGTGGATGGCGCGCGAGGTTGACGGTCAGCAGATTCTGCGCACGTCGGCGACTCCCGAAGACCTGATTATTCCCGTCGGCTCGAAAGATCCCGCGCGCGCGACTTCCATGGTGAACTACGCGTGCAACTTGGACAAGAACCTGCCGATTATCCCCGAAAATCCCACGGAAGCCGACATCATGAAAGGCACCTGGACGACGGAGATGAAGATTTATGACAGTTTCGGCGTGGAACACAATCTGACGGTCGCCTTTACCCGCGTTCCCGACAATCCGAACCAGTGGGTCGCCGCCGTGCAGGTCGATCCCGAAGCGGGCGAGGACCGCGAGACACGTATCGGCTTGGGCACGACGGACGGCATGGGAGCGACGTTCACCGTCAACTTTGACAACAACGGCATCCTCGCTTCCGTCACGGACAGCGCGGGAAACACGTCGAACCCGGCGGGCGAAATTATCTTGCAGACTTCGTTCAATGTCCCGGATGCGAACCTGAACGAGGACGGAACGCCGTACCGGCAGAATTTCGCGCTCAATTTGGGCACGATCGGCAGCATGATCAACACGGTGACCCAGAGCGCGTCGCCCAGCTCGACCAAGGCGTACTCGCAGGACGGCTATACGCTCGGCTACCTGGACAATTTCAAGATTGATTCGAGCGGCATCATTACGGGCGTGTACTCAAACGGCACGAACCGCACGATTGGTCAGATTGCGCTGGCGACCTTTACCAACCAGAGCGGCCTTGAGAAAGCTGGCGACAACACATTCGTGGAGAGCAACAACTCCGGCATGGCGAATATCGGCACGAGCGGCATTGCGGGCAAAGGCTCCATGCTTGCCGGCACGTTGGAGATGTCAAACGTTGACTTGAGCGAGCAGTTCACGGACATGATCGTGACCCAGCGCGGCTTCCAGTCAAACGCGAAGACTATTCAGACAGCAGACACCCTGCTTGAAACGGTTATTAACCTGAAACGTTAATAGATACCCTCTACAACCAAGTTAAAAAAGTATAAAACAGACAGCCCTGCCGTTGCGCAGGGCTGTTGTGTTGTCAGGCAGAACGCGGGGAAGCGCGGAAACGCTCGCGCTTACATACGGCTGCTACGGAATCAGTCCGTCATGCGTAGGCTTTTATCTGCTCAATCTGCGGTGCGAGTTCCTGCTTTGCGTTGCGTATATCTATATCTGTCTGCAAAGTCATGAAATAGCTGTCGGACACGCCAAAGAACTTTGCAAGTCTGAGCGATGTATCTACGGTGATTTTCCGGCGGTTGTGAAGAATGTCCTGTATGCGGGAAGCCGGAACGTGTATCGCCTGCGCAAGCCTGTACGCTGACAGTCCGAGCGGAAACAGGAATTCTTCGCTGAGGATTTCGCCGATGGTCGGCGTTTCGATGTACTCAGGCATAATTTTCTCCTAGTGGTAGTCCACGATTTCAACATTGTAAAAATGTCCGTCTTTCTCAGTGAAGCAGACACGCCATTGGTCATTTATGCGGATTGAATATTGGTCGGCTCTGTCGCCGCAAAGCCGCTCCAAACGGTTTGCAGGCGGAATGCGTAAGTCCTCCAAAGTCTTTGCATTGTCTATTAGCATTAGTTTTCTCAGTGCTACTTTTTGAATCGTAACTGGCAGTTTCCGAGAGAACTTCTGGTTATAGACAAATTCCGTTTCCCTGTCCGCAAAACTCTTAATCATGTCTATGATATAACCGTTTTATTTGTCTTTTAGATTGCGTAAATCATTGCATCACAACGACTTGCAGTCGGGATGACAGGATTCGAACCTGCGGCATCTTGGTCCCAAACCAAGCGCGCTACCAGCTGCGCTACATCCCGAAAATTCGGCGGATAAAAAAAGCCTTCCGCAAGGAAAGCTTTTTGTGGGCAGTGAGAGACTCGAACTCCCGACAACCTGGGTGTAAACCAGGGACTCTACCAACTGAGCTAACTGCCCGGATAATGTACATAGCCTATCAAAATCGGGCGTCCGTGTCAATGGCATGGCGGACAAAATCCCGGCTTTTCGGTGCGGGCGGTTTCAGTCGGCAAAGCCAAAGTCGATGGCATCCGCCTCCATGGGTGTCTCAACGTCGTTGCGGAACAAGATGATATCCTTGAGCTTGAGCGAGAACGTGGAATTCAGTTCCGTGCGCTCTGCCGCCTCGCTCACGACGGGCATCTCAAACGAATAAACGAAGTCCGCGTATTCGGGCGCGGAGACTTCCACGGTGAACGAAAAATGCTGGTTCAGCCCTTCTTTTTCGGCGGGGACGCTTTTTGCCCAGAACGAATAGGCTCCCTGCGTACTTTTGAATGTCTTTACGGGATTCTGCCAGGTTTCGTCGATCATTTCCACGGGCTTTCCGTTCTGCTTGAGCACGACGGTCGCGCCGGTCAGCGGGTCGAATGTCGTGCCGTCAAGAATCGTTCCCATAAAGGCGGGCATATTGAACACGGGCGATGACGCGCCCTGCGAATGCTGCTTCTTTGCGCTTTGGTGATACGGTCGCTTGGTCGAGCTGACGATACGGATTCCCTCAAGCGTGAGCGTGTCAATATCGGCGCGCACCTGCCCGTCCTCTATCGTCGTGATTAAATGGGTCGCCCCGCGCCCGGAGACGACATATTTCGGCGTAATGCGGTTCAGGACATAACTCATGGTATCCAAGCGGCAGTTCTCGCAGTCGCAGGTAAGCCATGCCGACCCGAACGCCTTCACCTGGTCATACAGCCCGTTGACGCGCTGCATGACGATTTCTTCCATTACGTTATGTACATTCATGTTCCCTGACCCCCGTCTTATTTTTACCAGTATAACGCACTTTTGCGATGCCTGCAAGGTTTTTCGCGTTTCGGCCGGCGCGCCCGATTCGATCAGTTGCCGCCGTCGCGCGTGTATGCGGCAAGCCCTCCGGCAAGCAGGATGTCGCGGCTGCGTTTTGCCAGGTCGTTGATGCCTTCCACGGCAAATTCGCCGTTTTTGCCTTTGACGGTGATGGCAAACGGCGTGCCGTCCGTGAGCGACGCGATGATATTGCTGATGGTGAGCGTGTCGCCGCAGGCAATCTTGTCGTAATCGGCAGGATTGGCGAACGTAATCGGAATGATGTTGTAGTTGATCAGGTTCGCCTTGTGGATGCGCGCAAAGCTTTTGACGATGACGGCGCGTACGCCAAGGTACATCGGTCCGAGCGCGGCATGTTCGCGGCTTGAGCCTTGCCCGAAGTTTTCCGCGCCCACCACAAAACAGCCGCCGAATTCGGTTGCCGCCGCGCGGGCATAGAAATCCGCGTCAATGCGCTCATAAGTGAACTTGCTGATTTCCGGCACGTTCGAGCGGAACGGCAGGACTTTTGTGCCCGCCGGCATGATGTCGTCCGTGGAAACATTGTCTCCCGCCTTGAGCAGCACCGGGAAAGAGAGGGTATCGGCGGTCTTGCGGCAGGGCGGGCAGGGCTTGATGTTCGGGCCGCGCACGATTTCTGTCTGCGCCGCGTCTTTTTCCGCGAGCGGCGGAATGAGCATGCCGCTGTCGGTCGCGAATTCCGTGACGTGCCGGAGCGAAAGCCGATTATCGCCGCCGTCGAGCAGGCTCAGGCGGATACCCGTGCGGTAGGCGGGGTCGTCGTACTGCACCGTGGTTGCGTCCGTAAATACGCCCGTGATTGCCGAAGCCGCCGCCGTCTCCGGCGAAACGAGATAGACATTCGCGTCTGCCGTGCCGCTCCTGCCCTTGAAGTTGCGGTTGAACGTGCGCAGGGAAACGCCTTCCGAATTCGGCGCGAATCCCATGCCGATGCACGGCCCGCACGCGCTTTCCAGGATGCGGAAGCCTGCCGCAATCAACTCGCCCAGAATGCCCGCTTTGTCTGCCATGAGGAGCGTCGCGCGGCTTCCGGGCGCAATGCCGGCTTCCACGTTCGGCGCGATGTGCTTTCCCTTGACGATTGCCGCGACGCTCTCAAGGTCGTCGAGCGACGAGTTGGTGCATGAGCCGATGACCACCTGCGTAATCGGTTTTCCTGCCAGTTCGGCGACAGGTTTGACGGCATCGGGGGAGTGCGGACAGGCGGCGAGCGGTTGCAGTTCGCTCAGGTCGATGCGTATCACCTTGTCGTACACCGCGCCTTCGTCCGCTTTTTGTTCCGTCCAGTCCGATTCGCGTCCCATTGCGGCAAGGAATCGCCGGGTCGATTCGTCCGACGGAAAGACCGACGTGGTTGCGCCCAGTTCCGCGCCCATGTTCGTGACGGTCGCGCGCTGCGGCACGGTCAGCGACGAAACTCCCGTGCCGAAATATTCATAAATCGCGCCGATACCGCCTTTGACGCTTTCGCGGCGCAGCACCGCAAGGATGATGTCCTTTGCGCTCACGCCTTTTTTGAGCTGTCCGGTCAGCTCCACGCCGAAGATTTTGGGCATCGGCGTGTGGAATGCGCCGCCGCCCATCGCGACCGCGACATCAAGCCCGCCCGCGCCAATGGCGATCATGCCGATGCCGCCGCCGGTGGGCGTGTGGCTGTCCGATCCGAGCAGTGTCTTTCCGGGCTTGCCGAATCGCTCGAGGTGCGCCTGATGGCAGATGCCGTTTCCCGCGCGGCTGAAATACAAGCCGTATTTTGCGGCGACCGACTGCAAATAGCGGTGGTCGTCCATGTTCTTGTAGTCGGTCTGCAAGGTGTTGTGGTCGATGTATGACACGCTCACTTCCGTCTTGACGCGGGGAATGCCAATCGTCTCGAACTGCAAATATGCCATCGTCCCCGTCGCGTCCTGCGTGAGCGTCTGGTCGATTCTGATTGCGATGTCCGCGCCGCGCGCTATCGGCGTGCCCTTCTTGAATACGGTTTCCGCGCAGGCTTCGGGTACGATATGTTCCTGCAAGATTTTTTCGGCGAGCGTTAATGCCATAAATGACCTCGGTATTTCGTGAAATGTATATGGCAAGTATATATTTTTTTTGAGAAATGTACTATAGTATTCGCAGCGATGTGTGCAAAAAGTTTGCGTTCCGTCACTTTGACCGTCTCGTTTGCCGTGTGCTTCCTTGCGGTTTCCGCGTGCTCCGACTTGCAGCAGGGAAAACGTGCCGAAGATGATGCCCAGACGTTGCGCGCGCTTGCGCAGGCAATGGCGGAATCCGTTCCCTGGACGGATGAGCTGGAACGCGACCGGCTGACGGCGACAGTTTCGGTTGCGGACGGCGTTGACCGCCACGTTTTGCTTTCGCCGCTGTCGTTCCTTGCGGGGGCGGCCGCGCGGAAAGTGCCGCCCGTCTATCCTTTTTTGGAGGGATTCGGCTCGCTTGACACGACGCTCATCGTGCCGGACGTGAAAACGGTGCTGGACGGATTTTGCGATGCGGTCTGCCGTGCGGAGAACGCCGATTCGTTTATGGCGCGGGGCTGCCTGTATCAACTCGCGCTTTTTTACCGTGACGGCGATCTAGTTCTGCCGGAATCATCTCCCGACGCAGATTCGGACGAAAAAAAGCCGGCGTTCTCGTTTTTCGACACGTATTTTTACGGGCAGCCGTATGTGACCGGGGAGACTTACGAAGTTCCCGTGCGCTTTGTCGGGGAAAAACGGTCGATGGACGTGCTCGTGTTCCTGCTCAAAGAAGGCGACGCCTGGAAAATCGACGAGCTGCGGATTCTGCGCGCGGAGGATGTCGATGGCGCATGAGCTTACGGGCATTGAGCGGCAGCTGGTGCTGCGCTACTTGATTGACGGCAACGCGCCCATCACCGTCAGCCCCGTGCAGAAACCTGTTCCCGGCGGCGCGGTCTGCTCTGATTCGAGCCGCATTTTTCCCGTCGCCGTGCGCTCCGACCAGATGACGGTACTGGAGCAGGGAATTATCCTGCTCAAAGATCCGGGCGACGGCGTGCGGCAGTTCGTCGGCACGGACGTGCGCGTGCAGTTCTATTTCAACCGGCTCGGGCTGTATTTCGTGACGAAACTCACGCACACGTCGTCGGGGCTAGCGCTCGTCGTTCCGTCGGCAATTCTGCGCGTGACGGACGTTAAGGCCAAAAAGAAACACGACATGAGCGCGGTGCTGTATTATGAGACAGACCGGCGGTCAGGCGGCATGCGCATTGACTGCGATTTTTCCGATGATTACCCGCTCTTTGTCACGCCGAAATGGGGCGATATTCCCGAACGCGACGCGGCGCAGGCAAGCGGATATGCGCGGCGGTTCGGGAACGACGGATTTCTCATTCCCGTGTGCCGGTATCTTGTGCATACCGAGCCGGAGACCGCCGCCTTGCAAGGAACGTTGCGCGCCCCGGTTGTGCTGTATCTTGACAAGGAACGCATCGTGTTCGGTGCGGACACGCCGTCGCTGCGGCTACGGGATGGCGGCGAATATGCGCTCAAGCTGGGCATCCCGCTGGCAAAGCCGCTCAGGACGCGCGAGGTGTACGTGACCTGCCTGGTGAGCGGCGTGTTTGCCAGCGACGATGCCACAAAATCGTGCGCCGTCTGCACGTATACGTCGATTAAGGAAGAGGACGCGCGCTTTCTGTCCGACATGATGCGGACGTGAGCCGCGCGGGGTCAGTTTTCGGTCGGCGGGTCGTCCTTTTGCCGTGGCTTGTTTCCCAGGAGAATCGCGATTGGCTGGAGATAGGACACGTTCTCGCAGATGATTTTTACGATGACCATAATCGGCACGGCGATAATCATCCCCACGAATCCCCACATCCAGCCCCACAGCGACAGGCTGACCAGAATGATGAACGGCGAAATACCGAGGTTCTGCCCCTGCGCGCGCGGCTCAATGATGTTCCCGATAATCAGGTTGATGGCAAGCATGACGGCCGCCACGTACACGACCGTGCCCAGCGACGGATAGAACTGCACGAGCGCGAACATGACCGTCAGCACGCCCGATATAATCGACCCGAATGTCGGAATGAAGTTGAGCACGAACGCAAGGAATCCCCAGACAACCACGAATTTCATCTTGACGGGCAGCAGGAGCAGGATGACGAACAGCCCCGTCGCCAGCGACATGATGAATTTGAGCGAGATATAGCGCGTCACGTCGGCGACGATATTGTGCGTGATCCGCTTGACGCGCCCGTCGTCCTGCGCAAACGCAAAGCGGAGCTTGTCCTTGGTGGCGTGCATTTCCGCGAGCAGGAATACCGAGAACAGCACGACCAACAGCAGGTTGCGGCTGAAATTGTAGACGATGTTCGTAAAACTGAGCGCGTATTTGCCCACGGTGTTGCGGATTGAGATGTGACTCCACATGTTCTGGAAGAACGTCATGTCGGCGTTCACTTCAATCTTAAAACGGTCGGCGATGCGCGCATAAATCGTGTTCAGCCGCGCCTCGTAGGTCGGCAATGATTCCAAAATGGAGCTGATACCCGTCGTCAGGATATTCGCGATGACCCCGACGATGGCGAAAAAGAACACGAACACGACCGTAATGGCGAGCCACCACGGAAAATGCAGTTTTTCGTGCAGCTTGTTGATGACCGGGTAGAATACGAGCGAAAGGAGCACCGCCACCGCGACGGGAATCACGATGCTCGCCATTACTTTGAGGATAACGCCCGCCGCGATGATGCAGAGGAAGAGCAGCAGGAAAAAAATGCCGCGGTTTTTCGTGTCTTTTTCGCTCATGGATGCCCCGCTATTTTTTTACCGTATGATACACCGGGTCGGCGATTTCTTTTTTCGGCCCGATTTTGTCAAATCCGCAGAACGGCACGAGCACCGGCGGCACGGTGATTGACCCGTCCTCGTTCTGATAGTTCTCAAAGATTGCGAGCATTGCCCGCCCGACGGCGACTGCCGTTCCGTTGAGCATGTGCACGTACTTGTTTTTCCCGTCGTCGTCATGGTATTTGACGTTCAGCCGCCGCGCCTGATAGTCCGTGCAGTTTGACGTGGACGTGACTTCGCCATAGTCGCCCTGCGGGCTGTCTTTCGTGGCGCGTCCGGGCATCCATGCTTCAAGATCCCATTTGCGGTAGGCAGGCGCGCCCAAATCGCCCGTGCAGGTGTCCACCACGCGGAACGGCAGCCCCAGCCCGGTGAAAATTTCTTCTTCGATGAGGCGCAGTTTTTCGTGCAGCGCGTCGCTCTGTTCGGGCAGGCAGTAGACGAACATCTCCACTTTGTCGAACTGGTGCACGCGGTACAGCCCCTTGCTGAAATGCCCCGCCGCCCCCGCCTCGCGCCGGAAGCAGTGGGAAAGCCCGCAGTAAAAGAGCGGCAGGCTCTCTTTTTTGAGGATTTCGTCGGAATGGTAGCCGCCCAGCGTGATTTCTGCCGTGGCGACCAGGCACGTGCCGTCGCCCTCGAGCGCGTAGACGTTGCTTTCGTTGCCGCGCGGGTTGAAGCCAATTCCTTTGAGCACCGATTCGCGCGCGACATCCGGCGTGATGAACGTGGTGAACCCGTGCTTGCGCAGGATCGTGAGCGCGTACATAATCAGCGCCTCTTCCATGAAGACCGCTTCGTTTTTGAGGTAGTAGAATTTCTGCCCGGAGACTTTCGTGCCGCGATCAAAGTCGATGAGGTCAAGGGCTTCGCCCAGCTGCACGTGGTCTTTCGGCTGGAACGCGAACGTGCGTGGCGTTCCCACTTTCTTGACCTCGAGGTTTTCCGTATCGACCTTGCCGATGGGAACGTCGGGATGCGCCATGTTCGGAATCTGCCGTCCGGCCTCGTCCAGTTTCGCTTCGGTTTCGGCGAGTTTCTTTTCCAGCTCGGCGATGCCGTCCTTGAGCGACTTGCCCTCGGCAATGTATTTCTGGCGCGTATCCACGTCGAGTTTCTGCTTCATCGCCGCCGCGTTTTCGTTGCGTTTCTGCTGCAATGCCTGCAATTTCGTGGTGAGCTTGGTGCGCTCATCGTACAGTCTGACCACAAGCTCCGCGTCCGCCTGCATATTGCGGTTGATGATATTCTGTTTTACCGCGGCAAGGTTTTCTTTGATAAATCGGTAGTCGAGCATATACGTCTCCTTTTGTGTATCTTAGCGGTTTCCCCGTTTTATTTCAATGCGAATGTCGCGTCAACGGTGACGGTGAACGTGACTTTTCCGCTCTGCACGGGAGTCGCGCCGCCGCTGTCCGCCGAATCGTACAGGTTGGAGACCATGCTTGCGTTCGACGTGACTTTCATCAGGTTGCCCGCGTTCGGATTGGCAAGTTCTTCGATCTTGAGCACCTTTCCCAGCTCCGAGCCTGCCGTGCCCGCAATGAGGTTGGCGGATTCCTGCGCGTTCTGCACGGCGGCGGTGCGCGCCTGTTTGATCGCAAGGTCGGGGTTGGAGACCGTGAACGTGAGCGACGAGAGCGAATTCGCGCCCGCCGTGATCGCCGCGTCGATAATCGTGCTGGCAAGATCCTTGTTTTTGAGGAAAATCTTGATTTCGTTGGAGACCCGGTAGTCTCCCGCCACGCGCCGGTCCTTGACGTACTCATATTCCTGATAAATCGTGTAATTTTCGGTGGAGATTGCGTCCTTTGATCCGCCCGCCGCGATGACGGCTTCCTGCACCCGCGCCATTTTTGCCGCGTTCTGGCTTGCCGCCGTGCCCGCATCCCGCGCCGTGGTGATGACCGACAGCACGATAAGCGCGCGGTCAGCCTCCACGGACACCGAACCCGTGCCGCGGATGCTGACGGTGCGGCTGTCCGCCGGATACTGCCGCACGATGCATGACGCGGAAAGTACGCAGTACAGTGCCGTGACGGCCGCAAAGATAACCGATGTTTTTTTCATGATGCTGCTCCTATCGGATTTCAATATAAAATCGCTTCAAATAGATGATGCGGTTGTTCGCTTTTTTCCAGAGTGCGCTCATCGGGTAGTTTTTAGTGAGCGATTCATACGAGTCGATTGCCGAGCGGATGCTCTTGACGCTCGAATCCGCTTCCAGAATCTGCCCCTGCAAGAACAATGCCTCGTCGATTTTTTCGGTGGCATCGTCAAGATAGCGTTGCACGAGGTCGAGCGCGTTTTCGTACTGCTTGTCGGCGTAGGCGTGTTTTGCCCGCTCCAGCAAATCCGCGCCGTTTTCGTCTGCGGCTGGTTGCGTCCTGTCTTCAGTTGCCGGAACTGTCGCTCCGGCGTAGGATGGGGCAGGGGCGGGCGGCTTACTGTCTCCGCCCGGCGCGGATTCCGTCGTCTGAATGACGGTCCTGACTCCGCGCTCGTCGGCAGTCGGCAGGACGACCGCTGGCGGCGTGTCCTGCGCGGGCTTTTGCGGCTCTGTCTCTGGCTGCTGAGCCGCCGTTGCCGGGCTGGCGGGCTGCTGTTCTGCCGCGCGCCCGGTATCGTTTTCTGGCTGCCCGCTTTTTGCTTCGTTTGCGTCCGTGGCGGCGTTCTCATACGCCTGACGTGTCTGCCGGCTCGGCTTGGGCGGCACGACTTGGGCATAGGCGGGGGCGGTCGTGCGCTGTCCTGCCGCTGCGCTTTCGTTTTCTATGCTGACTTCTAGATAATCGTCGATGTATTGCCCCGTGAGCGCGTCGTTCTTGTAGAAATGGAGCAGTGTTTTTCCCGGCTTGCGCGATCGCAGCGAAAACGTCGTGTCCGTCGTGCCCAGTTTCCGCCCGAAATAGCTGACAATCGGCTCTTTTTTGGTGTCGCGGTTTGGTTCTGTTTCGCCCAGATAGACCCAGCCGCTTCCGGGGTACACGATGTCCAGATACTGGTTGTTTTTTATCGTAACCGCCCGCGACGGCGTGATGACTGGGCTGTGCGGCAAGGCGGATTCCTCGGACTGCGCGCCGTCGGCAGTCGCCATATACTGCGTTGTGTTTCGCGGCACGGCGGTTTCGTTCGGTCGGCTCGCCGTCGCGTTTGCGTTTTGTGCAGGATTCGTCGCGTTTTGTGTGGCAGATTGCGTCATGCTTCGTGGCGCGTCAGTTTCGTTCTGCTGATTTGCCGGTACATTCGCATTTTGTACGGGATTTATCGCGCTTTGTGCGGCGGGTTGGCTTTGGTTGCGTTGCGCGACGGATTCAATCTGCTGATTCGCCGTCGCATTTGCGTTTTGCCCATGATTTATCGCATTTTGTGACGCATCGTTTTCGTTCGCTTGATTTGCCGCTTCGTCCGTGTTTTGCGGGAGCGGCTGGCGGCTTTCCGCTGTTTCCGTCTGTGCGGATTCGGCCTGCTGTTGCATCGCTATCGTGTCCGTGTCGGAAACGGTTATCACGGGAATGTCCGGGTCGGGTTCGTCAAAGATTTTCGGTTCCAAAAGTTGGTGCGCCATGGCGGCGGTATCGTACCCGGCGGTTTCGGTCGGCAATATATCCGCCTCTGCGATGATTTCGTCGGCATCTGTCACGCGCGTTGCCGTCGCGTCGTCGTTGTTGCGTGTCGTTTCCGTTCCGCCCGTCTGCGCGTCGTGCGTTTCTCCGGCGGCAATCGCTTCAATTTTCTGCGCGTCGGTTTCGGCCGGCATGGTTTCTGCGCGGGCGGTTTCGTCGCCGCTTGCTTGCCCGTCATCGGCTCTTGATTCGTCGGCAGGGGCAGCTGCTTGCGTGTCGTCCGTGCTTTCGGCAACGATGATTTCATCGTCTGCCGGCGGGGCGTTTTCCGGCATGTCCGTGATTGCCCCTGCAATCGGTTTGGCTGCGGTCGCCGTGCCGGACGGCGTGGATGCGCATGAGGTCAGCAATGCGGCGCAGGTGGCGGCAAAAATCAGTTTTTTCATGGCGCGGCTCCTATGATTTCGGCGGCGATAGCATCGTTCGCTTTTTCAAGGCTCTGCATCGATTCTGCGTCGGGCACGGTAAAAAAGGGCGCGACATCCGCTTCGGTCCAGGCGTTTTTGACCGTGCGGGACGGGTAGTAGTCTTTTTCCACTTCGGGCGCGGCGGGAATGAGCAGTTTTGCGTCCGCGCTGAACTGCTCGCGGCGGAATGTCTGCCCGGACGCGCCCGGTTTTGCCGTCTGTATGAGTATGATGACGAGCGCGGCAAGGAAAAAGAGCGTGACGATGCCGATAATCGTGGAGATGAGCGGTTTTTCTCGCATAAAATCGCGGATCGTGCCGCCAATGTCGTCAAAAGTCATCGCCTATGCCCCGTCGCCCGCGCGCTCGGTCGTTCCGGCTTCAGCGGAATCGTCCTGTTCCGACTGCGCCGCCTCCATCGCTTTCCGGTCCGCTTCGTGCGCCGCTTTTTCCAGCTCCGCGGCTTTTTTGTCCGCCTCGATTTTTGCCTTTGCGTCCGCCTTGGCTTTTTTTGCCGCGAGCTTGCGCAGCTCCAGCTCGGGGTCGGTGACCGTTCCGTCGGGATTGTGGATGCGCTTTGCCGGGCGCGGCGGAATGTACGCGCCGGTCTCCGGGGCGACATCTTCCTCGACGAACGGCTCGGCCTCGTCGAATTCGTCTTTTACCGGCTCCTGGTCAAGGCGCATCGTGATGATTTTGCTCACGCCGCTTTCTTCCATAGTCACGCCGAGCATGGTTCGCGCGCCCATGACGGTTTTTTTGTTGTGCGTGATGACGATATACTGCGACAGCCGCGCGAACGAGCGCAGCGCCTGCACGAAACTGGAGACGTTCTTGTCGTCCAGCGCGGCGTCGATTTCGTCCAGAAGACAGAACGGGGAGGGGCGCACCTGATACGTGGCGAAGAGCAGCGCGACCGCCGTCATCGTCTTTTCGCCGCCGGAGAGCAGGGCGATGTTCTCCATCTTTTTTCCCGGCGGTTGCGCGAGGATGTCGATGCCCGTGGTGAGCACGTTCTGCGGATCGACGAGCCGCAGTTCCGCCCGGCCGCCCACGAACAGGCGGCGGAACATATTGTGGAAATTCTTCTTGATTTTGTTGTAGGTGTCCAGGAACATTTCCGTGGACTTCGACTTGATTTCTTCGGACACACGGATAAGGTTTTCGAGCGACTTGTTGGTGTCGTCAAAGCTCGCCTGCAATTTCTCGTACCGTTCTTTCTGCTCGCCGAATTCTTCGGGTGCCATCAGGTTGACCTGCCCGAGCGACTTGAGGTCTTCGCGGGCGGTGAACAGCTTGTCGCGCAGCACCGCCGTCGGCGTGGTGATTTTGTACATCTGCTCCTCAAATTCCATCAGGTCGCGCGAGTGCGTGTCGATAAAATTCTGCTTGATGTTCTTGATGTCGCTGTCGCTCGTGACGAGGCTGAGCGTGAGTTTTTCGTATTGGTCCTGATATTTTGCCTGCTCGTCCTGCTTTTTGCGCAGGTCATGCTGTTTGCCGCTCACGCTGGAATTGCAGCGGTCAATCTCGTCGTTCAGGTCGCTGATGGCTTTGACGCAGGCGCGTCCCTGCTCCTCAATCTGCGCGAGCGTCTGCTGGATTTCGTATATCTGCCCGTCGCAGGCTTCCTGCCGCTGCTGCTCCGCATACAAGTCGTTTTCGGTCTGGCGGAGCGTTGCCTGCTCGTTCGCGAGCGAGCGTCGCAGGATGTCGGTCTGCTGCCGCGCCGCGTCAATCTGAGCGCGCATCGTGCCTTCGTTCACGCGCAGTTTCGCGAGCGTGTCCTTGTACTCGTCGATTTTGGCGGCGAGGTCGGCGTTCTGGCTGCGGCAGTCGGCGATGTGCTCCTGAATCGTGACGATTTTCTGTGCGTTCTGGGCGATTTTTCCGTCGATGCCGCGTTTCTGCGTGATGATGCCTTCGGGCGCGAGGAATTCGTCGATGAACGCGGGCATGGTCGCCGCGTACGTTTCGACCGCGTTCTCAATGTCCTTGATGAGCGAGCCGATTTCGTCAAGCGCGGAAACGGCGTCGGCGGCGAGCTGCTTGCATTCGCTTTCGCCGTGCCCGCTGATTGCCGCAAAGTCAGAGAAAATGTTCCGTCGCCCGTCGGCGTAGACGCGCAGCCTTCCGATGCTCGTGAGCAGCGCCTCTTTCGATTTTTGGCTTTCTGCGGAGGAGAAGCCGCCGTCGCGCAGTTTTGCGTCCAGCTCCGTCACGATGTCTTCGGTGATTGCCGTCAGTTCCTGCTGGAAGCGGGCGCGCTCTTCGTTCAGCCGTTCGATTTCCTGCGCGCTTTCGTCCACCCGGCGGCTGTTCTCGTCGATATGCTGTGCCGCCGTGTCGATGTTGTCCTGGAACGAGTCGATGTTTTTCTGCACGTCGCCAAGCTGCTTGGTCTTTTCGTGCAGGTCGGCTTCCTGCCCGTCGATTTCGTCGTTCAGGTCGTCAATGCGTTCCTGGACTGCCCGTTTGTGCACTTCCAGCTGCCCGATTTTTTCCCGGATAACGCCCGCCTGCAAGTTGAGCTGTTTTGCCAGGTCAAGCTTGCCCGTCTTTTCGCTCTGAATCCTGACCAAATCCTGCTGCAAGTTGGTCATCGCGTTCTGCAAGTCCTTGATTTTATCGTTGCTTTCGGTGAGCGTGGCAAGAATCTGCTGGATTTCTTCCTGCACGGCGTTCCGCTTCTGTTCGGTCTCCTTGAGCGACTGCTCGTGCCGCGCCTTGTTCTGCGTGAATTCCTTGAGTTTCAGCAGCTGGATGTCCAGCTCATAGTTGAAAATCGATTCCTTTAAGGCGCGGTATTGGATCGTCTTTTCGCTCTGCACCTTGAGCGTCTCGTACCGGCGTTTGTTCTCTACCAGCGCGACTTCAATCTGCGCGAGGTTCTGGCGGGTCCGTTCCAGCTCGCGCTCGGCTTCAGCCACTTCGGCCTTACTGCGGCTTATTCCCGCCGCTTCCTCAAACAGGTAGCGGCGGTCTTCGGGCTTGCTCGAAAGAATCTGGTCGATTTTTCCCTGCTCCATGACGGAGTAGGCGGCTTTTCCCACGCCCGTGTCCATGAACAGGCGGCGGATTTCGGTAGGGCCGACCTGCCGGTTGTTGATGAAGTATTCGTTCGTGCCGTCCCGGAACAGCCGCCGCTTGATCGCGATTTCCGCGTCGTCCAAGGGAAGCAGGTCGTTTTCGTTGCTGATAGTGAGCGTCACTTCGGCGATGTTGAGCGGCGGGCGGGTCTCCGTTCCGTTGAAGATGACGTCTTCCATCGCGCCCGCGCGCAGGTTTTTCGCCTTGTTCTCCGCGAGCACCCATTTTACCGCGTCCACGACGTTGCTTTTGCCGCAGCCGTTCGGCCCTAAAAGCGCGGTGATTCCGTCCGCAAATTCCACGTGCGTTTTATCAGCAAAAGACTTAAAGCCGTGTATGTCAAGACTTTTTAAAAACACGAAATCCCCTCGCGACTACGATATATCAATAACAGTATACCGATAATGCAGGTTGAATTCAATCGTCGGTCGGCGGGTCGAGCAATTTTCCGCCGTAGAGCACTTTGGGATAGACCGTGAAGCCCAGTTTTTTTTCGAGCGCGGCGTACTTGCGCAGCTCGTATTCGTCGCCGATGACGATATTGATGCCCGTTTTTCCCGCGCGCGCCGTGCGTCCCGCCCGGTGGATAAAAAAATCGCTGTTGCTCGGAAAATCCATCTGCACGATGTAGGTGATGTCGGGAATGTCCAGCCCGCGCGCGCCCAGGTCGCTCGTCACCAGAACCGGGCATTTTCCGGCGCGGAATCGGTCGATTGCCGCCTTGCGTTCCTGCTTGGTGTTTTTTGCGTACAGCGCCGCGCATTCGACGTTGTGGTATTTCAGTTTTGCGGTGATATTCGCCACCTGATCCGCCCGGCTCGTGAAGATGAGCGCTTTTGCGGGCTTTTCTGCCGCGAGCAGTTTGCGCAGCGTCTCGATTTTGTCCCGCCGTTCGGCAAAAACCGCAAGGTGCGTGATGCGTTTGCGCAGCACGTCTTCGGGCGGCAGGAACAGCGTCTCCACGACCGTCCCTTTTTTTGCGGCGGAAAGCAGGTCCACGGTGCTCTTGGTGACCGTCGCGCTGCACGCCGTCAGCGGTACGTCTTTCTTGAGCGCGGAAAGGAATTCGGTCGTCTCGTCGCAGAGTTCCGGCGAAAGCAGGCGGTCAACTTCGTCCAAAACGACCGCCATAACGCCGTCAAGCCTGAGTTTTTTCAGCCGGTGCAGTTCCAGAAGCCGTGCCGGCCCGCCGATGACGATTTCTGGTTTTTCCTTGAGGATTTCTATCTGCCGTTTGAGCGGCGCGCCGCCGATGAGCAGGGCAGTTTTTGCCTGGCTGAAAAGCGAAGCCTGCATTTTTATCTGCGCCGCAAGCTCATACGTGGGCGCGAGCACGATCAGGCGCACCTCTTTCTTCTGGTTTTCCGTCTCCCGTATGCGCTGCATGAGCGGGAGCAGGTAGGCGAGCGTTTTTCCCGTGCCCGTCTCGCTCTGGAAGATGACGGATTTTTTCGCCGCAATCACGGGAATTGCCTGCGCCTGCACGGGAGTCGGTTCGGTAATGCCATGCGCGGCGAGCTGCGCGACGGTATCCTGCGCTATCGGCAGTTGTCCAAAGGTCGGTTTTTCGCTCATGCGGGAAGTATAGCATATTTTTCCCCCTTGTGCTATAATAGGGGAGTATGAAAGTTGGCATAGACACGTTCGGCTGTGACCACGGCCGTTCGGGCCTCGGGGTGTATCTTAACGCGCTTGCGCAGCATCTCAAAAATGACGATGACGTGCAGTTCGAGCTTTTTGGTGCGGAGATTGACCGCTACACCTATGGAAACGAAAACGGGCTGCCGTACAAAAGCGTCTCGATTCCCGACAGCATCTCCGCGGAAAAATGGTGGCACCTGCTCGGCGCGAATCATTTTGCAAGAAGGCAGAAATACGACGTGGTGCTCTATCCCGCCGCCGCGCACATGCTGCCGTTCCGCTTCGGCGTTCCGGGCGTGGCGATCGTGAATGATGTCGTCTCCGAAACGCTTTCGGCGCATCAGAGCGCGAAGCATGAGCTGCACGTCAAATACAGCCTGAAGAAAGCCGACAAAATAATCGTGGCAAGCCAGTGCATCAAGCGCGATTTGGAGCGGCTGGGCATCCGGGGCGAAAAAATGGTGGTCATCCACAACGGCATCGACCATGCGCTGTTCTATCCGCGCGAGCTGCTCTCTTCCAATCTCGTTGACATCAAGCCTTTTGCCATCCAGCGTCCGTATTTTATCTATGCGTCGCGCCTTTCGTCGCCCTCCAAAAAACACAAGGAACTGATCAAGGCGTTTACGCTCTTCAAGGAGCAGACGAAACTTCCGCACCGTCTGGTGCTGGCAGGAAGCGAAGGTGCCTATTCCGATGCCGTGCACCGGGCGGTGTTCGAATCGCACGTCGCGTCCGATATTTTCATCACGGGATTTTTCCCGCATGACAGCTTCCCCGAATTGTATACGGGGAGCGACGGTTGCGTTTTTCCGTCCGTGAGCGAGGGAGTGGGGCTGCCCGTCCTGGAGGCAATGGCGACCGGCGTTCCCGTGGCGTGCTCAAAAAGCGGCGCACTCACCGAAATTGCCGGCGACCACGCAATTTATTTTGATTCCGACGACATCGAGCAGATGGCAGCCGCGTTCACTGCGCTTGCGACCGATCGTGCGCTCAAAGAAAAACTCGTGGCGGGCGGCTTGGAATGGTCGCGCCGTTTCAGCTGGGAACGCACCGCCACGCTCATTAGGGAAGTCTTGCAGGGGGTCGTCAACAAATAAAAAACCGCTCTTTCCGAGCGGTTTCTGGTCAGTCTTCTATGGCGACGCCGTGGTGTTTTTTCTGGTATTTCTTGAGCATGGCAACGCCATTGCGCTTGCCGTTATAGACAAAGCCGCCGTTCCAGTATTCCAGCGCCGCGAACAGCGCATTGCCGCCGTCCTGATCGTCAGATTCCTTTGAGCGGAACGAAACGTAGTTCGCGAGCGACTCAAAGTCCGCGTTGCGCAATGCGTCAATGCGCTTGCGGTTGAATTCGTTCCACTGCTCCAAATCCTTGAATCCCTCGCCCTCATCCTGCACGATGATATGCGCGTGGGTCGGGCTGAACGAATACCATATCTTGACTTTCTTGTTGATGTCACAGCGGTTTCCGTGTTTTACGGCGTTCTTAATCACCTCGCTGATTTGCTGCTCGAGCAAGTTGATTTCTTTGATTTCAAGCGGGGCAGACTGCACAATCAGAAGCGTAAAATACCGGATCTGGCGGAAGTCTGACGGAAATTCCTTGTAGAGCATATTCGACGTGTCGAACAACGGATCATTGTCATCAGAACGCAACTCTTTAAATTGTTCCATGTCCGTCTCCCGTTATTCGTTCACCATCAGGAGTGCTTCTTCAACGCTGTTCGCAATCGGGAAATATCCCATCAGCTTGGTCAGCTCGATGACTTTCTTTACCGAGCCATGAATGTTTGAGATTGCCAGCTTGAGGTTCATCTTTTTTATCGTAGAGCAGATGTAGATGAGCGCACCGATTCCCGAAGAGTCGATGTAGTCAACCTGCTCGAGGTTGATGATAAAACTCTTGACGTTTTTCTCAAGCATCTTCATGACAAGTTCCTTGAGTTTGTAGGAGTTGTACAAGTCCATTTCTCCATTCACGTCGATGATGTAGACTTCACCATTTTTACGAATTTTCAGTTCCATAAGAACACTCCTCTACTGAATCTTAAACACCAAAAGCGTCTGGTCATCGTGTGGTTTTTCGATGCCAATAAACTTCTTTATGTCGTCTTTTACCTTTGCGGCAATATCTTTGCCCGGTAATGTGTTGTTTGTTTTTATGACAGTCCCGAGCCGCTCAACGGAATAGGGCTTGCCCTGTTCATTCAGTGCTTCAATCAGACCGTCACTAAAGGCTAGTATAACATCTCCTTTGCTTCCTGTAAAGTCTCTATCGTTATAAGCCGTCGATTTTTCTACGCCGATTGGCTCGCACGGGTGCGACACCCGGGTGACCGTGCCGCTTTTTGCGGAGAAATGGTACACCTGGTTCGTGCCGCTCGTGGCGAACTGGACGTGCTTTTTGGTGTCGTCATAATTGATGAGCGTGACCGACGCAAAATGGTCGAGCTTGAGCGTCTCTCCGCAGATGCCTTTGTTCGCCCAGGTCAGGATAGTCCCCGCCGATTGGGTCGTGTTGACGAGCAGGCGGAGCATGGCGCGGATCATCACCATGACGAGCAGGGCGTTCATGCCTTTGCCCGCCACGTCAAGGAGCATGAACGACGTGCGGTCTTTGCGCGCCGGAATGATGTCATACAGGTCGCTGCACACGCCGGATGTCTGCTCCGAAAAGCAGCCGACGGAGATGCCGGGCAGGACGGGCAGTTTTTTGATGGCGAACATCTTTTGCAGGTTGAGCGCGATGTCGCTTTCCTTGGTCATTTCCTGCCGTTCCTTGTAGTCCTGGAAATTGTAGACGGTGCGCAGTGCCGTCGAGGCGAATTCGCACAGGACTTCCGCATGGGCAAAATCGCTTTCGGTGAACGCATCGTTGCCATGCTTGCGCGCCAGCCCGATCAGGCCGGTGACGATTTCGCCCTGCTTGAGCGGAATGAACAGGTATGAGCCGCAGCGCAGGAATTCTTCGGGACTGTTCTGGTAGATGCGCGAGTCCTTTTCAGGGTGGGTGATGAGCTCTGCCTTGCCCGCGCTTGCGATCTCGCCGAAGATATTGTCGCGGAGCGGAAACTGCGCGAATTTGAAGCTGGTCGAGACGCGGATGGGCTTGTGCGGCAAATCCGCGGGCAGTTTGTACGGCGGCGGAAATTCGCCTGTATAGGATTTGACCGAAATGACATCCTCAAAGTCGTCCACAATCAGCACCACGCCGCCGTCCGCCCGGGTGATTTCCACGAGCTTTTGGTTGATGGTGTCCATCAGCTCCTGCGAGCCGTTCTCATTGGAGAACGCCTCCGCCGCCCTCAGCACGAATTCCTGCCCCAGCTGAATGAGGTGGACTTCTTCGGGCTTGATTTCTTCAATGACGGCATCGGGTGCGGCGGGCGCGTCTGCTTCCGGGGCGACGGCCATGCGTTCCTTGGGCTTGCCGAACGCAAGGAGCACCGCATAGGGGAAGAGCGCGAGCAGTGCAATCAGTATGAGCAGGGAAAACGTCGTGATGCCCGGGTGCATGGTCGTGTACGCGCACGCAATCACGAGAATCAGCAGGGAAAGGAACGAGATGAAACTGACCTTTGCCGTGTTGCGGATTTTGATGATGACTAGAAATGCCGCGAGTACGAGTGCGACGACGGCAATCGCAATGAGCGGGATATACGCAATGGCATCTAGGTTGGACAACTTCTCTGACTCCTGAAAAAAACTTGTGCCGCGCGACACATTTCATCTTACCACCGAATATTTTTTTCGTCAAGTTTTCGCCGTTACGTTTCGTCGGTGCTTCCGAGGTGCTTTTTGAGCAGGAGGCACTGCACTTTGTTCCAGATGCGGCGGCGCAGGGTCATGCCGTAGCGGTGCGACAGGTAGTCGGCCACGGTGTCCAGCGGAATCTGCGTGTTGAATTTTTGCTTGAGTTCGTCCCAGTATTTGATGATCCACACGTACATGTCCGCCTTGGTCCGTTTTTTGAACCGCCGCATGATGTGGTGCTTGTCGATGACGTGGATGACCGGCATATACACCGTCCTGAACCAGGACATGATGGCATCCTCCAGTGAGATTTCGTCGGATTTGTTCATATTTATGTAATATTTGTGGGTGAGGATATGGTTGTAGATGACGTCGTACTGGCCCGTCGTGGAGAAGTCGAGCAGCCAGTAGTCCGTGATGTCGCCGAAATTGGTCTCGGCGTAGAAGACGCGCTTTTCGTACTGGATAATCTGGCGGGTCATCTTGGCGAGGCTGTCGCCCGGATGCAGCGTGATTTCGCTCTGGAGGCTGACCACTTCCGCGTCGATGAATTCGATGCCCTTCGCCTTTGCCACGGACACGCGGTGGTTGCCGTCGCGCACGAAGTACACGCCGCCCAGCTCGTACAGCGTGATTGGCGGCAGGTTGATGTCCTGGATATGCGCCATGTCGATGTGTTCCCAGCGCGACTTGAGGTGCATGCTCTTGGGGAAAAACCGGTTGTCAAAGTCGCGGTAGCGTCCCTCGCTCCCGACGATTTTGGCGACCGGGACAACCATCATGCCTTTGTAGACTTCGTTCTTGGGGCGCATCATCTTCTTGATGTCGGAGAACGAGATGAGCGCGGCCTCGTCGGGGTTGAGGAAATGCTGGATTTCGTTGAACAGGGCCTTGTTGTGCGCCTTGTGGAAATCTTCGTCAGTCTGGGAGGAAAGCAGCTGGTTACTCATCATGTGCTCCTTGCAGTTCGATGACGCAGTGGCTGAACGCATTGACGACGGACGTTCCCCCGCTCGTGGTGAAGCGGGGCGAATTCAGGTCGTACAGGTGGATGTGCCCGTGCACGAGGTAGGTCGGCTTGAAATGCCTGATAAACCAGTTGAAGCACTCGAATCCTTTGTGGCAGGCATCCTCGCGGTCGTGGATATGGCGCGGGGCGGCGTGCGTCAGGAAGATGTCGAGGTAGCGTCCATAGCGGAATTTGTTCCAGAGCAGGGCGGGGACGAGCGCGAGCAGGCGCAGGAACATCTGCCGGTCGGTGAACTGGCACAGCCCGTTGTTGTAGCGCAGCGAGCCGGACGCGCCCGCCACGAGCAGCGGGGTCTTTTTGCCCGCGCCCGCCGTGACGGCGAGCGACGGTTCCTTGACGACCTTGAATCCCGCGTAGACTGCCCCGTGGTTGCAGCTCAGGTCGTAGTTGGCGATTTCTTTCTGGAACATCGGGTGCGCGCCTTTGTGCGCGGCATGGCGGCGGTGGTAGTAGCTGAATTCGGTGAGGTTGTGGTTTCCGAACACGAAGAACGTGGGCTTGTTCAGCGTGGAGACGATAAAATCGATATAATCCGACGGCAGGTCGCCCGCACACAGGACGGCATCTATTGAGGCAAAGCGTTCCTTCGCGTTCGTGCTGTACACCAGCGGGTCGAGCTGGTCGGAGACACACAGGATTTTCATGGGCGTTCAGACACCGGCCTTGGCGAGCATCTGCTCTAGTTTTTCTTTGGCGACAAGTTCGACGGGACGGTTCTCCGCAAAGCCCGTTGCCGTGCTCGTGAAGCCGGAGCTTGTGCAGATGATGGTCTGCGAGCAGCCGCGGGGCTTCGCCTGATCGACCAGATTCCGCAGCGTCGGCTCATCCAGCGGGTTGGTCTCGCGGAAAAAGGCAATCAGGGACATCTGCTTGCGCACGTTCTTCCAGTCCTCGGTCTTTTCCGCCGCGATAATCAGCACGCCCCATTTCTTTGATTCCGCGGTCTGCGTGGCATAGCCCATGGCGGCGGCGGTCTTCTTGCAGATTTCGATCAGCTCGTCCTGCGCGCAGGTCATGTACTCCTTGAGGCTGTCGTTCGTCTGCAAGTCCTTGTATTCGTTCAGCTTGGATGCCACGTCCTTGAAGCCCTTGTTGACGCTCATAATCGTCTGCCACTGCTCGATCGCCTTGTCGATTTTACGGTTCTTCTCGTAGCAGGCGGCGAGGAAATAGCGCGCGTACAACGTCTCCTGCGCCCGGTCGCTCTTGGATGCCTTGATTGCGCGGTCGAATTCGGTCATCGCGTTGTCGATTGAGTTCGCCATCATGTAGCACGAGCCGCGCTCGAGCAGCGCGCGCTGCTTGAAGTCCGGGTCGCGCAGCG
>CAMWTK010000024.1 GCA_947177175.1 uncultured Treponema sp. | reverse complement strand
GTTTGGGGGAGAGAGAGACCACGCTTCCGAGTAGAGGTCTCTCTCTCCCCCAAGACGTTCCCCCGCTTTCAAGCGGGAAAACCTACCGCATTACCGGCGTAAAACCGAGGATTTTTTCGGTGCTGGCATACGACGCGTTGTATTCGGCATCGGTCATCTGCGGACGGACGGCAGACGCGCCCGCGCCGGTACACTGGTAGGCGCGGAAGAAGCATTTTGCGGCGGTGTTGGTGTTGTCCCAGTTCGCCCAGACCTCTTTGGTCACGATGTTCTGAATGTCGCAGCGGACAAACACCGTCTTGCCCGTAACCGTGCCGCCGGTCGCCGAGCCGCCGGTCCAAGTGCCGCGGGCGAGCGTCACTTTCTTGTCGGCGGCCTCAAAGCTCTTGTGTCCCGTAATCTTGCAGTCGCGGAACACAAAGCCGTTCGCATACGGGGCGGTGGACGCATAGCCCGTGTCCGCACCCGCAGCCGCCACGATGATGCCGCCGTTCAGGTACTGAATCGTGTTGATTTTGCAGTGGTCGAACAGCACGGTCGCGCCGCCGCAGATGTAGTCCACGTCGCCCTCAACGTAGCAGTTTTCGGCATACACACGTCCGCTGCGGAAATACAGCGTGTCCTGTTGACCGAGGAAGATGCAGTTTTTCAGGTAGGACGTGTCCACGCCCTTGAGCGCGAGCGCGATTGAGCGTCGCTCCGCCCCGCCCCATTCATGGTTCCATTCCGCGCCCTTGTTGTAGAACGTCAGGTTTGCCGCGTTGAAGTACGCGTGTGCCGCCGGCTTTTCGGGAATGGGCGCGGTCTCGCCCGGCTCGGTGTTCGTCCCGCGGGGGAGCAAGTTCACTTCCACCAGCAGGTTGCCGTCAATGCTGCCCGTGTCCGCCTCGTAGCCGTAGATAATCGTGCTGGCGGGGTCAGTGCCGACGAGCGAAATGCCGTTCTTTGCGATCACGAGTTTCTCATAGTACAGCCCCGGCATAATCTTGATCGCCGAGCCTTCGGGAACGGCGGCGACCGCCTCCGCAATCGTCTTGTACGCGCCGTTCGCGCCCGTCGCGTCAACCGTCGCCGCAAACGCCAGGTCCGGGAGCGCGGGCGCGGCGGTGACCACTTCGGTATCGGCGCGGCTGTACGGCATCTTGTTCAGCCGGAGCTTGCCGCCGCTGATGGTCGCCGGGTCATAATACACGGGGTCGGACGAATTGACCTCCGGTCCCTGCATGTTGATGCCCGCCGGTTTCTGTGCCGGACGACGGCTCGCCGGGCCTTTGTCGTTCGTCTGCGGATTGGTCACCAAGTCCGCCTTGACGCGCTGCCCCAGCTCCGCAAGCGACATGCCGCTCACGTCCTCGTCGATGACGAGCAGGAAATAGGCGTACAGGCCGTAGGCGTTCGAGCTGCCGTCGTTGTCGCCGAACTCAAGGTAGTTGCCTTTGCCCGTCATGTACGGCACGGCAACGTTCGCCGGGTCAAAATTCAGGTCGATTTTGTATTCGGGGCGGGGCTTGTTTGTGTCCTCATGGTACAGCACGCCGTCAATGTAGACCTGCGCCGTCATGCTGCCGCCCGCGCCGTCGGGGGAATCGAACACCAGGCGGAAGTCGTGCCAGTCGCTCACGATGTCGAGCGGCTTTCCCTGCGCCGTGCCACCCTCACGCAGGCGCGACATATTGTTGGAGCCTTTGATCTGGTTGGACGAATTGTGGCGCAGCACGGACTGGTCGATGCCCTTCTCCCAGTAGGCATAGAAAATGCTGAGCGGGGTGGCCGCATTGTCGGGATCGACTGCGCCGCGCGCCTTGAAAATCAGCGTGACTTTCTTCTCGTCGCCCGAAAGCGGAAAGACCATCGCGTCCTGCAAGCTGTCGTTCGTGTCGAATTTGAGCAGCCGCTTGCCGTTCACGTCGCCTTCCACGAGCGAAAAATGCTTGGCGGCGTTGTCGCCGGTGAGCCAGCCCTGCTTCTCCAAGTCCTTGGCGGCATCTTTCTTGTTGCCCTTGCCCGGCAGGTACACGTTCCAGTTGCTTTTGGGTGCGGACATCTTGCGCGCCTTGGTCGCCGCCCCCACGGGCAGCACACACGCCGCCGCAACCGCGAGCGCAATCAGTTTGGTCAGTTTCATAGATACTCCTTATCTTTACACGCCTGTTTCATGCGAATAGTTTTATTATAAGACGATTTGGGGAAAAATCAAGGGTGGGAAATTCTGGGTCAGTTCCGCCTTGGTTGTTCCGATAATCTGAACATGACGCAGTATACTGCCGCGATTGTCGGCACGGGAAGGATCGGGTTTACGTTGGGGTTTGACCGGAAGCGCGAGCAGCCGGCGGCGCATACGGGGGCATTGCGGGCGAACCGGCGCATCCGGCTCATTGCGGGGGCGGACACGGACGGGGAGCGGCGGGCGCGGTGGCAGCGGCACGTGCGGGGGGCGCGGGTGTTTGCCACGAGCGACGAGCTGTACGCCGCCGGTGTGCCGGACATCGTGACCGTCGCCGTCAATGAGGACGCGCACAAGGACGAATGCATCAAGGCAATCCGGGCAAAGCCGCGTCTCGTCATCCTTGAAAAGCCCGTCGCGCTCACCAGCGAACAGGCGCAGGACATCGCCGACTGCGCGCGCGACTATGCCGTGCCCGTCATGGTGAACCACGAACGCCGCTTTGCCCGCGACTGGCGCGCCGCCAAGGACTTCATGCACCGTATCGGCGACCTCCAGCTGCTGCGCGCGGACTTGTTCTCCGGGCTGCGCATTTACAGCGCGGCGCACGAAAGCGACGGCGCATACAGCCTGCTCCACGACGGCACGCACCTGATCGACATCGTGCAGTTTTTACTGGAAGATTTCTGCCAACCGCCACGCGACAAAAGCGAACCGCTGCTGCCCGCGCCCGCCGTGAGCGGCATCTGCCGCGACGAAAAAGGCGACGTGCGCAACTTTACCGCCCGCTACGCGCTCCCCGCCTGCCCCGAAGTGACCGTCACGATGAGCGGGCGCAGCCGCTTTTTCGCGTTCGCCGTTGACATCCTCGGCACGACCGGCAGAATCTGCATCGGGAACGGCTTTGCCAAGTTCTATTCGGCACAGGAAAGCAAGCTGTACACCGGCTTCCGATCGCTCGCCGCCGCCCCGTCCGTCCGCCTGCCCAAAAAGACCGGCTACTTTGCGAACATGGTGCAGAACGCCGTCGATTTCCTCGACGGCACCGCCCCGCTGCTCAGCCCCCTCGCCACCGCCATCGCCGACCTCAAAGCCCTTGAGGCGATAAAGGCGCAGATTGTCAGCAGGGAATGAGCATTCCCGCATCGCACAGCGACGGGAATATATTTGACAGACTGCACAACATAATATACAATCCGTTCATGGAGCGGACAGAACCACTGGAAGCATTCTTTTATGCGACCGAAAACGGGCAGCAGCCGTGCCGGGCGTTCCTGCTCGCGCTCACGAAAGACGACCGGCGCGAAGTCGGCGCGGACATCTTTGCCGTGCAGCAGGGCTTTCCGCTCGGATTGCCCCTGTGCCGGAAAATGGAGCGCGACCTGTGGGAAATACGCTCCACGATTACCGACGGAATATGCCGCGTGTTCTTCACCGTGGACGGCGGAAAACTGGTATTGCTGCACGCTTTCAAGAAAAAGTCGCAGAAGACACCGCCCGAAGAACTGGAGACCGCACGGAACAGACTGAAAGATTACCGGAGGCAACAGCAATGAACGGACTCGGACAGAATTTTGCGGAATTCATGCAGGAACAGAACCTGTATGATGAGGCGCAGGAACTGGCGGCAAAAAAAATAATCGCCGCACAGCTCAGGCAGGAAATGAAAAAACAGAAGCTCTCAAAATCAGCCGTTGCCGAACGAATGCACACCACGCGCTCCGCCGTGGACAACGCGCTCGACCCCGCATTCAACACATCTATCTCTACCATAGAACGTTTTGCCCGCGCATTGGGCAAGCGCGTCTCCATTGCCCTCGTATAGCTCGACTGCCCCCGCGCATTTTTCCTTTGACAGGGGGCGATTTATTGGGTATCCTACTGCAAGAACGGTTGACAGAGGTGCGTATGAATACGAACGAAACTTGCACGCATGACTGCGATTCCTGCGCTTCGGCGTGCGCGAAGAAGGATTTGCGGGCGCGGCTGCGGGAGGGCAGCCGGGTCGGGAAGGTCATCGGCATTGTGAGCGGCAAGGGCGGCGTGGGAAAGTCGCTCGTCACGTCGCTGCTCGCGGCAAAGCTGACAAAGCGCGGCTTCCGCTGTGCGGTGCTCGACGCGGACATTACCGGGCCGTCGATTCCCACGGCGTTCGGCGTAGAGGGCGAAAAAGCGTTGGGCGACAAGAGCGGGGCGATTTACCCGGTCAAGTCGCGCGGCGGCGTGCAGCTGATGAGCATGAATTTCCTGCTGGAGCATGAGACCGATCCCGTCCTGTGGCGCGGGCCGGTCATCGCGGGAGCGGTCAGGCAGTTCTGGACGGACGTGGTGTGGGACAACGTGGACTTCATGTTCGTGGACATGCCGCCGGGAACGGGCGACGTGCCGCTCACGGTATTCCAGTCGCTTCCCGTGGACGGCATTGTCGTCGTCTCCTCGCCGCAGCAGCTGGTGCGCGTCATCGTGGAGAAAGCGGTCAGAATGGCGGAGACGATGAAGATCCCGATTATCGGGCTGATCGAGAACATGAGCTACCTCAAATGCCCGGACTGCGGCAAGGACATCTACCTGTTCGGCGAAAGCAATATCAACGGCATTGCACAGGACTACGGGCTGCCCGTGCTGGCGCGCATTCCGATGAGCGAGGGATTTTCCCGCGCGGTGGACGAGGGCGACATCGAAACGCTGGACGCGGAATACCTTGATGCCGCCGCCGCGCTGATCGAAAAACTGTGAGCGACAACGGCAGGCTGATGCTCGCGCCCATGGCGACGGTGAGCCATGAGGCGTTCCGCCGTGCCGTGGCGCGTTTTGGCGGCTGCGACGAGTACGTGACGGAAATGATACACGCGCCGTCGCTGCTCGCGGGCGGACAGTGGGAACCATACTACCTGATGAACGGTCCTGAGCCGGACAAAATCGTGTGGCAGCTGACAGGGAACAAGGCGGAATCCCTCGTGCGCGCCGCCGCATTGCTTGCCGGGCGCGAAGGCATCGGCATTGACCTGAACATGGGCTGCTGCGCGCCGCAGATTGCCCGCACGGGCGCGGGCATTGCCTGGATGCTCAAGCCGGTGGCAGAGACTGCCGCCATGGTGCGCGGCGTACGGGCGGCAATCGCGAACGCGGCAAAGGACGGCGCGCGCGAAAAACGGCTTTCGGTCAAGCTGCGGCTCGGCGCGGAGGATTTTACCGACGACGGCTTCTTTGCCTTCTGCGACATGCTCGTCGGCGAGGGGGTGCAACTGCTCACGCTCCACCCGCGCACCCAAAAAGAAAAGTACCGCCGCCCGCCGCGCTGGGACTACGTAGAACGCCTTGCCGTGCGCTACGGCGGGAACATCCCCGTCATTCTGAACGGCAACGTCTGCGACCGGGCAAGCTACGCGCTCGCCCGCGCTGCCGCACCCCATGCAAGCGGCGTGATGATCGCGCGGGCTGCCGCACAGAAACCGTGGATTTTTGCCGAACTGCGCGGCGCATGTCCGAACGTCAACCTTGAGCAGGTCGCGCTCGCCTTTATTGACGATGTGGAGGAATGCCAGCCGCCCGAATTCCACCGGACGCGGCTGCAACGGTTCTTTTCTTATTTCTGCGACAACGTTACTTTTGCGCACTGGTTCAAGACGCAGATGCTCAACGCAGCCACGCCCGACCAAAGCCGCGAGCGCGTGCGCGCGTATTTTGCGCAGTGCCCGCAAGACATGCAGGCAGAAGCGCACTAATCGCGTTTGACGTTATCTTTCTATTATAATCGACTGGTCGGCGGTGAACGACGCGCCCGGCGCGAGCGCAATCAGTCCGCTCTTGTGTTCCCAGGCGTGGTCGGTGTTCTCCGCGTCGGCAGTGCCGTACCACGGCTCAATGCAGTTGAATCCGTTGCCCGCCGCGCCGTCAGCACCATTGCCGCCCTGCCATACCATGAGATACGGATAGCCCGCGCAGTTCACCTTGACGAGCGAGCCGTCTTTCTTGTTGCGCAGCCCCACCCATGCCGACGAAAAGCGCGTGAAGAAATGCCCGTTGCCGAATCCGTCCGCGCCGATCGGGATAATGCCCGCGTCTTTTTCGCCATACGGTCTAGTGCAGGGCGCAGTGCCGTCTTCGTCCGCCGCAAGCTGCGCGGCATCGTTCAGCAGCACCGCCGACAGCGGCTCACGCTGCTCAAACTCATACTGATAGTCGGCGTTGGTCGTGCCCGCTGGGTCGGTGTTGCGCGGGCAGCAGAATGCCGTGTGCGAGCCGAGACTGAAATACATCGTCGTCGTGTCGGTGTTCGTCACGGTGGTCGTAAAAACCAGCCCGTCATCGGTCAGCGCGTAGTGCGTCTTGAGGGAGAACTTCCACGGGAATTTGTCGGCGGTCTCCGCGTTCTCGGTCAGCACGAACGTCACCGCCGTATCGCTCTGCTCGGTAACGCTATGCTCCATGTCGCGGCTCATGCCGTTGTTCACCAGATGGTATTCCTTGCCCTGCCAGGTGTAGAATCCGTCCTTGATCCTGCCCACGTGCGGAAAAAGCACCGGTGCGTGGTATTTCCACACGCTTTCCGGTCCCTCAAACACATACTGCGTGCCGTCCGCGCCGCGCAATGCGGTCAGCTCCGCACCGTGCGTACTCAGGACGGCCTCATATTTCGTATTTTTCAGCGTAATCGTCATGCGCAAAGTGTACCACAAAGCGAAAAAATATGCTATCATGCCGGTATGTACGAAATCGAGCTGAAAGCGCACGTGGACGACCGCGAAGCCGTCACCGCCGCGCTCAACGGTTTTGCCGCGTTCTGCGGCACGGTCGAAAAGCACGACACCTACTATGCCCTGCGGCGCGGGGAAGCGACCGTCACCGCGCGTATCCGCACCGAATCGTCCGCAGACGGCGAGCGTATCCTGCTGACATACAAGCGCAAGGAACGACGCACGACGACAGACGGCACGGCAACCGAAGTGAACGACGAGCAGGAATGTACGATTTCCGCGCGCGAGGTGGTGGAATCACTGCTTGCCGACAGCGGCTTTTCCGTCACGCTCACCAAGACCAAACGCGCCATGCAGTGGCGGCACGACGGCGCGCTGTTCGAGCTGTGCGCCGTTCCGCCGCTGGGCGACTTCCTTGAGATCGAACTGCTTTCGCAGACGGACGACGCGGAGACAGTCGGACGCATACAGGAACGGCTGAGGACGTTGCTCGCACGGGCGGGCGTTCCTGCCGAAAAAATAGAAAGCCGTTACTACCGCGATCTGCTGCGGGAAGCGGCAGGAGGCAATCATGTTTGACCGCATAACCTACAAAGAAACCGCGCGCATGCAGCTGCGCGGCAGGTGGGCGTTTCCCGTGGTGATGACGCTCATCGTACTCGTGCTGCTGTCGCTGATCAAGACGCTCAATCACCTGGGCGGCGCGCGCACGGAGACCGCCGTGGCAGGATCATGGTACATCGTCTACCGGGGCAGCGCGCTGGCGATTTCCCTCATCTGCGTGGCAATGGCGGGCATACTCCGCCTTGCGCAGACGCACGTCTACCTGCGGCTTGCCCGCACGGACGGCAAAGCGACCTTTGACGACTTCCTGCACGGGCTTTCCTTTTGGCTGTCGGGCGCGCTTGGCGGGCTGTGGTTCGTCCTGTGGACGTTCCTCTGGTCGCTGCTGTTCGTCATTCCGGGCATCGTCAAGGCAATCGCCTACTCGCAGATGCCTTTCGTGCTTGCCGAATATCCCGACATCGGCGTGCGCAAGGCAATGCACATCAGCAAGCTCCTCACGCGCGGACACAAGGGCGACCTGTTCGTCATGCGACTCAGCTTTTTGGGATGGGCGATCCTCTGCGCGCTTTCCTGCGGCATCGGCACTCTGTGGCTCGCGCCGTATATGAACACCTCATTTTTGAACGCCTATTTCGCGCTCAAGAACATGGCGATTGCCACCAACGTGCTTTCGCCCGCCGACTTTGCGCCAAGAGAAGACAAAACAGTATGAAACGAACAAACACGAGCGGACTTATCGTCTTTATCATCATCGTCATTATTGCCGTTGCGGGCGCGGTGCTTTCGCTCTTTAGCCCCCGCTCAGACTACGCCCCCGCACTGCCGCGGGCGTTCGGCATCTCATTCGGCAGCACGGCCGGGCGAAAAGCGTTCTTCCCGCAGTCCGATTACATCGCGCGGCTGTACGTTACGGGCACGATTGCCGAAGCGACGCGCACGTACAACCAGGAATGGCTGCTGGACACGATTGCCGCCCTCAAGGACGACCCGCACAACACGGGCATCATGCTGAACCTCGACACGCCCGGCGGCAGCGTCTACCAGTCCGACGAAGCGTATCTCGCGCTCCTTGACTACAAGGAATCGACCGGCCGCCCCGTCTACGCCTACATCACGCAGATGTCCGCAAGCGGCGGCTACTATATCTCATGCGCGGCGGACAAGATTTTCGGCAACCGCAACGGGCTGACCGGCTCAATCGGCGTGATTTTCGGCAGCAGCATTGACGCGACGGAACTGCTGAAAAACATCGGCATCAAGACAAAGACATTCCACGCGGGCAGGAACAAGACCATGCTCAACATTGACGAGCCGCTCACCGAAGAGCAAGAGGCAATCATGCAGGCAATCGCCGACGAAGCCTACGAGCAGTTTGTCGGCATTGTCGCGCAGAGCCGGAACATGGCGGTTGAAGACGTGCGGACGCTCGCCGACGGCAGCATCTACACCACCACCATGGCGGCACGGCACGGGCTGATTGACGGCGTATGCACCTTTGACGAAGCACTCGAACGCATGAAAGCGGACGAATCGCTCGAAGACAGCGACGTTGAAGAATTCTTATACGAATACAAAGAGACGTTCTCGTCGCTGTTCGGGAACATCCTTTCGCGCACGCTCGGCACGGACGCGCTCGCCAAGCACCTTGAGCGCGCGGCACTCTCGTATCCGGCATACTATTTTTCTTGGTAAGACACGCCCGCAAAAAGCGGCTTTCCCTTTCCGCAGACGGTTACGGCTCGCCCTGTTCCAGCTGCGCCCGGATCAGCCGGTAGGAAAAGCCGCTGTCCAGCAGGTATTTTACCAGCTTGTCGCCGCTCCGCCCGGCACGGATTGCCTTTGCGACTGCCTTGCGGCACAGCGCGGCTTCGTCGTATTCGGCAAAAAACGTGTCCAATGCGGCGGCGGCAATCTCCCGGCTAATCCCGCGGGCCGCCAATTCGCCCGCAAGCCGCGCGCGCCCCTGGCACTTTGACACGGCATGACTGTGCAGCCATGCGGCGGCAAACCGGGCATCGTCCAAAAACTGCCTGCGCTCCAAGTAATCCAATGCATACGCGACCGGCTCCTTGTCAAAGCCTTTCTGCCGCATTTTGCGCTCAAGCCCCGCGCGGCACTGCTCGCACCGCGCAAGGAGCGACTCGCATTTTTTCTCCACGACGAACGCCTGCCCCGCACGGATAATATCGTCCGCCTGCTCGTCGGCAAACACCGCGCCGTCGCACACGGCAGCGGGAGAAACGGCGCGCAGGTACGAAAGGCGCACAAAAAAAGCAGATCCGTCAAGACTGGTGATTTCCACGCAGTCCGTCCCGACCTGCTTTACCGAACGTATGCACAGTTCCAAAAAAACTTCCCTGCCGCAGCGCGCATGAACACCGCCCCGCGGCAAAGCGCAGCCTAACGCTTGCTGAACTGAAAGCGGCGGCGCGCGCCACGCTGACCGTACTTCTTGCGCTCAACCATGCGGCTGTCGCGCGTCAAGTAGCAGTTTGCCTTCAAAGAAGTGCGGCTGTCGGGGTCAACCTGCAAGAGCGCGCGGCTCAGACCGTGCAGGCAGGCCGCCGCCTGACCGTTCAGACCGCCGCCAACCACGGTGATCAGAATGTCAAACTTGTTCTCGTTGTTCGTCACCAAAAGCGGCCGGTGCACCGTGCGCACCTGCTCTTCCGAGTCAAAATACTCGGCGACATCCTTGCCGTTCACCACAATCTTTCCGCTGCCGTCGCGCAAAAACACGCGGGCAACCGCAGTCTTTCTTCTTCCTGTGCCAATCGCAATATTCTTAACCGTAGCCATAACGTAACTCCTGCCTTTGCTTAGACTTCAAGCGGTTTGGGGTTCTGCGCGCCGTGCGGATGCTCCGCGCCCTCATAAATCTTGAGATTGCCGAGCATCTTGCGCCCCAGGCGGCCGTTCGGCAACATTCCGTTGATAGTCAGCTTGAGCGGTTCGGTCGGCTTTCTCTCAATCAGTTTCTTGAAAGAATAGGTGCGCAGCCCACGCACATAACCGGTGTAGTGACGGTACAGATGGTCATTCTCTTTGTTGCCGGAAACAGCAACCTGCGCCGCATTGATGATGACAACGTAGTCGCCCATCTCCTGATTCGGCGTGTACGTAGCCTTGTTCTTGCCACGGAGCACCGAAGCCGCTTTTGCAGCAACGCGCCCGAGCGGCTTTCCTGCTGCGTCAATGATGTACCAGTCGCGTTTCTGGTCTACATCGCGTACAAAAATGGTTTTCATTGTATATACCCTTATCCAAAAAGTCTGCCTGCGCCTCGGCCAGCATCTCCGATTTGCAGAACCGCCGGCAATGAGCAGTTGCCGACGCATATACGGGGAATATCATTCTATGATGAAAAACCGATTTAGTCAATACGACAGCGAAAAACTTGATATTATGGTAAGGACAAATCCTATTTGTTTGTATTTTTCGTGCTTTCGTAACGACGGATTTAAGGAACACGCTTTCATGCCCCCCCCTCCCGCGCAACGTCATTGTTTTCTGATTTTCTTCTTTAACTGAATCCCCCACTCCTTCAATTCCTCGTCGATTACGGCATCAATTTTTGCGAACAGGCTGTCGTCGCCCGCGAATTCCTGCGGCGAAAGGAACAAAGTCGCGGGCGTAATGTCAAAAATAACGCAGAGCGCGTCCAGAAGCTCTGCCGTCACAAAGGATTTTCCGTTCTCAATGCGGCTCAAATGCGGCGGCGTTATTCCCAGTCTTTCCGCAAGCTCCTCCTGGGTAAGTTTGTGCAGCTTCCTGCAATGCTTCAAATTCTCGCCAAAAATGACCTTTACGTTCATATCATAGACTTTACAAGCGACCCCGGCAATAAAACATAATTTTTAATAGCAAAAATTATATCTAAACATCAAATCCTACTTGTATTATTTAACATTTAATGTTATATTCTCAAACAATACTGGCATTTAATGCCAAATCTACAGGAAGGTTTTTATGAAAAAACTGCTTTTGACTCTGGCTTGCGCGGCAAGCCTCGGATTGTGGATGTCCTGCTCGGACTCGAACGAACTGGACGTAACAACGCATAAGGGTGTGGATACCGTTCACTATGAGTATGCCGGAACGGTGACGGCAACACGGTATGTGTACAAGCCGGTCGAACTCGGCACGACAAAACCCGCCAGCGGAAAGTATTATTTTATTGATGAAGAATGGGATGAGGACAAGTACGAGTATGTGCCTGCAAACAAATATTTCCACAACGCCTGGGTGGCGGACAAAACTCCTGTTACTGACAACGTTGCGACAATGGAGTGGGGAACGGATACAACAGGCGCGACACAAACAAATATAGTAAGTTATTATTTCGACTTTAGGGATAACGACATTTCAAATTCTGTAGAAACTACCATCAGAAAAACAGGCGACACTTACTCGACGAGCAGAGGCATTGTTATCACCTTGACAGCAGGCACTTTGGACGGCGCTACGTTCACTATCAAAGAACTGCCGTATGACGCTAGTAGGTATGGAACTCTGCCGGATGAAGACGATGGCTATTATTACGAGTCCTATAATCGCAACCCGCAAAACTATAGCACTCGCTATGTATCTTATGGCGACATAATATACACACGGGGCAAGTAACCGCGCATAGCAATCACACAGTATACAATCAGCCGTCCGTATACAGGGCGGCTGCTTTGCTTGCGGCGGCAATGCGGTGGCCGCCTTTCTTTTTTCCGCAAAATCTGCTATAAAAAGCGCATGGGATTCGTTCTGTCGGGCAAACTGCCGCATACAAACGCGCGTCCGCACCGCGCGGCCGTCATCGTCCTGCTGATCTGCCTGTTTGTGTCGGCTGCCGGCGCGGAAAGTTTTGTCGGCAAGGACATTCTTTCGTTCGACCTCGGCTATCTGGGCACGGGGCTACGGAACAACGGCTGGGGGCTGGGGCTTTCCTATGAGGCGGAACTGCTGCGCCGCCTTGCCGTCAAGGGCAGTTTCTCTCACATGACCCTCAAGCCGTCCGGCGCGGGCATGACCGTCACGACCGTCGGCTTGCAGCTTGAGGCGCTCTGCTATCCGTTCGCCCGCGGGCTTGACTGGCTGTACGTCGGCGGCGGTTGCGGCACGGACTTCATCATGTACAAAGGCGATTCGGTTGCGGACGGCAAGCAGGACGACGCGCTCATCACACTGCTCGGCGAAATCGGCTGGAAACAGAATTTCTTTGATTACGTCATGGCGGACGCATTCTTTGGCTACCGTCTCCCCCTCAACGACGGCGACAACGCGTTCAGCAGCAAGATCGTGCGGCAGGGGCTTGCCTACGGCATCCGCATCAAGCTGAATATCCCGGTCATACTGCGGCGGATATTCCGGCGGACGGCAGAACGCGCCGACAAAACAGAGCCGGACGAACCGGCGGACAACGACAGCGCACAGCCCGCCCGCTACACGTGGTAATGCGTAAAGGCATAAGCATTGTGCATTCTTGCTTGCGTGGCTACCGCAAAATGGGCACTCAAAAAATCAAAAATTTTACTTGACAGTATGCAAAAATGCTGTTTAGAATAAGAGCGAAAATTTTTGAGGCGTAAAAAATATGTTCAAAAAATCAATTTGCATAACACTCGTTTTAACGGCATTGTGTGTGGTCTTTGCCCAATCGTCAAAAACAACCATTGAAGGCGCGTGGTTCTCTGACTATAAAAAAACAGGCTTTTACTTTACGGGTGGTAGGGCATACGAAATAGGAGCTGCTTATGACTATATTAGCAGTGTAACCAAGGGCTACACTGTACATGGCGACATATTACTTATTGAAGGCCAATATCCATATCACATGGTTTTAAACGGCAATGAATTATGGCTATACGCGGAAAATGAGCGCGTATTAAAACTCACAAAAAGAAACACATTGCCACGGGCATTGTAAAATCACTCTTACAAAAATTTTTAAGGGAGCAATTTATGGAAGCAATTATGTTAAAAAAGATTAAAGTTTTGGTGGCGATACTTGCCATTATTTTTACTTTTGATGCAGCGGCTGGTGAAAACGATTGGCTTGCAATGATTGCGCCTGACGCAAAGACAGCCATAATCACGGGCTACACTGGCACGAGAGGCGACATTTCAATTCCGATGAGCATACAAGGTTATAAAGTATCGGGAATTGGCGAGCGGGCGTTTGAGGGCAACGACACAATAACGAGCGTAAATTTGTATTCTTCCGGAAAACTTACCATTGGCGATTACGCTTTTGCAAATTGCAAAAATCTTACGACGGTCTCTGGCTTATACAATCTTGAAGAAATAAGCGCAGGATGTTTTTCAGGATGCACCGCGCTTAAAGACATAGGGGTTAGTTTTAACAAAATAAAACAAATCGGATCTTGTGCTTTTCAGTACACGACAAGTCTTGAGTTAAACGAATATGCTTTTTCTGGCGATGTAGATGGAAGAAACGCGTGGACTGTAGAAATTCACTCAGAGGCTTTTAAAGGTTCTGGAATTACAAAATTGATGATTACGGACAATATGAGATTTATCGATGACGATGGCGTTGGAGAGTGGTTTTCAGATTGCAACAAATTAGAAAAAGTCACGATAAGTTATCGACACACGGATAATATGAGGTCTCTTCCACTGCCTTCAAGACTTGTGTCGTCAAAATCGCTTAAAGATGTAGAAATCAAATATTTTGTAAGAATAAAATCAGACACGTTTTTTAACTGCCCAGCCTTACCACTTTCAGTGCAAAGCAAATTGCAACAATATGCAAACGTAAGGTAATAGATAAATCAATGTATCCTTACTGTACGCATGGTTATCCTTTGAATACATTGATTATGGCAAGGATTTATCCAAAGGATAAATCCTTGCCAGTAGAATCTAAAAACAAGCCTGTCGAAAAAATGTGAGAATCTCTTTCTCACACGTGTTAGATGTTCTTTCACGTAGGCGTTGGACATTCCAAGCAGCGACCGAACAGACCGCCCGCTACACGTGGTAATGCGTGCCACACTGCACGATTTCGATTGTCTCCTCGTCAATCCGGTAGACAATCCGATTGAAGTCGTCAATGCGACGGCTCCAGTAGCCGGAAAGATTATTTTTCAACGGCTCAGGCTTTCCGATGCCCTCATAGCCGCCGCGCTCGATGTCCTTTAGGAGGGCATTCGCCCGTTTTAGGAGCTTCCTGTTTTCCTGCAACGCAAGATAATCTTCCCATGCTTCTTCTGTCCATGCCTTTCTCATCAGCGCACCTCAATCAGCTCGTGCTCGGTCAGCAAGCCTTCCTGCGCATGGCGAACTGAAAGTGCCAGTCGCTCCTGGTTTTCCGCGCTGTAGAACGGGTCTTCGTTGGAGATGTCAAACGGAATCCGGTGCTCGCGGACAACTTTCTTTGCAAAGATGTTGAACGCCGCAGAGACAGAAAGCCCCACGTCCTTACAGAACCGCTCGAATTCCCGTTTCGTCTCGTTCTCCATGGTAACGCTCACGTTCATCATATCGTTCCTCCTGCTCCTGCAATGATACCGGCAACGCCGCGCAAAGTCAAACGGTCTGCCGCTCCTCCGCGCCGTACTCCGCAAAGGCGTAGGCATTGTGATGGTGAATGCTCTCCGCGTTCTCGCACGCCACGCTGAAATAAGAGAACGGCTTTTCTGCGGGAAACTGCCGAAGCGCGAGGTAGACTTCGCGCACCACGTCCTCCACAAAGCGCGGGTTGTCGTAGGCGTGTTCGGTCACCCATTTTTCGTCGGGACGCTTGAGGACGCTGTACAGCCCGCACGAGGCGGCGTTCTCCACGGCGGCAATCACGTCCTCTATCCAGAAAAAGCCCGTGTTCTGCACGGTCACGGTGACCACGCCGCGCTGGTTGTGCGCCCCGCGCGCGCTGATTGCCTTGCTGCACGGGCAGACGGTCGTCACGGGAACGGCGACGCTCACGTAAAACCGGCGCGCACCCTCGCTCACGTCGCCCCGGTACGTGCATTCGTAGCTCATCATGCCCGCGCTCCCCGTAACCGGCGCGCGCTTTTCTATATAGAACGGAAACGTCATCGTGCCGAACGCTTTCTGCGCATGGAGCGACACGCGGATTTCTTCCAGCATCGCCAAAAACTCTTTCATGCCCAGGCTGTCATGGTGCTGATGAAAAATCTCCACAAAGCGCGACATGTGCGTGCCCTTGTAATCCTGCGGCAGGTTGACGAACAGGTCGATGCTCGCCGTGGTCGGCTGCGTCTTATGCGCCTTGTCAAGCACGGTCACGGGGTACGAAAGCCCCTTGACCCCGACTTTTTGCAGCGGGACGGCGCGGGTGTCCGGCGCGGACTGCACGTCAATCATCGACCCGCATGCTCCGCAGCTTCGAGCGTGTTGTACATCAGCATGGCAATCGTCATCGGTCCGACGCCCTTGGGAACGGGCGTGATATACCCGGCAACTTCCTTGACGCGCTCAAAGTCAACGTCGCCGCACAGGCGGAAGCCGCTCTTTTTCGTCTCGTCGGGAATGCGGTTCACGCCCACGTCAATGACGGCCGCCCCCGGCTTGACCATATCCGCCGTAACGGTGTTGACGTGCCCTGTCGCCGCAATCAGAATGTCCGCCTGCAACGCCAGCTCCTTGATGTTTTTCGTGCCCGTGTGGCAGATCGTCACCGTGGCGTTGTATTCGCGGCGCAAAAGCAGCAGGCTGACCGGCTTTCCGACGATATTGCTGCGCCCGATGACGACCACGTGCGCGCCGTGCAGCGGAATGTTCATGCGCTCAAGCAGCACGATGATGCCGTGCGGCGTGCAGGGCAAGAACGCCTTCTTGCCGATGACGAGGTTGCCCACGTTCACGGGGTGGAAGCCGTCCACGTCCTTTTTCGGGTCAATCGCCATGATCACCTTGTCTTCGTCGATATGCCGGGGGAGCGGCAGCTGCACCAGAATACCGTGCACCGCGGGGTCGGCGTTCAGGTCGGCAATCGTCCGCAGCAGCGTCTCCTCGCTCGTGTCCTCGGGCAGCTCCACGCTCTTATCGACCATGCCCGCCTCTGCCAGCGCCTTGCGCTTTCCCGTCACGTAGCTCACGCTCGCGGGATTCTGCCCCACCAAAATGACCGCAAGGCACGGCGCGACACCGTTCTTTTTCAGCTCCGCCACTTTGTCTGCAACGCCCGCGCGGACGGACTCCGCAATCGATTTTCCGTCGATAATCACCGCACTCATCAGAATCTCCTTGTAACACAACGCATTATTCTGTGTTTATTATAGTTGAAACAAAGGCAATGAACAATATAATTGCGTTACTTTCTTCAAGCGAGGGTGTATGAAGCGTTTTTTCGCGGTTGTGTGCGCAGTGCTGCTGACGAATGCGGTCGTGTTCGCGCAGGAATCGGACGACGACGATGTGTATGACGACACCGGCATTATGATGCGGCTGAATCAGGCAGGAGACCAATATATCAACATCGCGCTCATGGTCACGTTTCCGCTCAACTTCGGCGGCGAATTCCCGCTGTACCGGAAAGGGCAGCTCAGCATCGGCGGGTCGGGTATGCTCGGCTACCACCGTTTCCTGACCAGCATGATTGCCGTCGGCGCGGACATCAGTTTTGGCTACCACCCCACGCTTGGGAGCAATATCTTTACCTACGTGCCGCTCGTCGTCAACGCGACCGTGCAGCCTACCCTGTACAAATTTGAATTCCCCATTACCGTCGGAATCGGCATGGCAATGGAAAACTACCTGAACCGCACATATTTTCCGGGGCTTGTCCTCAAGGCGAACGCGGGCGTGTTCTTCCGCGCCACGCCGAGCTGGTCATTCGGGCTGACGGACGACTTTACGTTCCTGCCGCAGTGGTACGACGAGGCAAAGTACAACAGCTACGGTTGCTTCAATTCCGTGCAGATTTGTGCGCGCTATCATTTCTAGGAGCTGAGGATGAAAAAGCATGTTCTGACCGCCGCCTGCCTCGCCACGGTGCTCGCGCTCGTCGCCACCGCCTGCCACGAGGTCATCTTTTACGAAATTCGCCAGGAAGTCAAACTCGCCGACGCGCAAGTCTCCGGCGACATCAACTCAATCGTGCGATTCAGCATGGGCGGCAAAGAATACCTGTTCGTGCAGAGCGGAAACATTTATTGTAAGGAACTGAAAGCCGGGCCGACCACGAGCGAGCCGTATGAGGGGCAATGGAAAAAAACGGACAAAGGCATCATCGGCAACGGCATTGTCATCGGCCTTGCGGCGGACACAACCTATCTCTACGCGCTCGCCGTGCGCATTGAGGAAGACGAGGATGAGGGCGAGAATTACCCCGCCGAGCAGACGCTGTACTGTTCGACCGACGGCAACGAATGGAAGAAAATCGACCTTACGCTGCCCCCCAAAGGAGCGAACACGCTGTTCTGCACGAATTCCCCCAACCCGACTCACCGCAGGGCGTTCCTTAATGTCAACGGAACGGTGTACGCACTGAACGGCGAGACGACCACCGCATATAATACCGACATTACAAATCCGAAAGCATGCGTATGGTTTGCCAACGACATTACGTTCAGCGCGTCGGGCGCGGCAACGACGAACGAAACCGCAGACACCGACCCGACCCGGCGGTACGAAAGCAGCGGCAAAAAGATACTTACCTATTCGACGGACGGCAAGTTAGAATACGAGAGAGATGCCGGGTACGCCATACATTCCCTTGCTTGCACGAGCGATTTCCTGCTCGCCGGCACGGACGACGGGCTGCTTTATTTCGGACTCGAAAACGGACTTCCCACCGGCACTACTGATTCGGGGACGAACGTATCATCGACGCTTTCTTCCTATTATGAGGTGCACAGCGTACTCACCGTCGATCCGTCGCTGCCCGCAAAAGGCGGCGACATCTACGGCACGACGGTCTTTGACGGCACGTCGTCCAACACGGGCGCGTCCGCCGACAACCAGGGGCTGTGGGCATACTACCCCGGCCGCGGGCACTGGAACCGCGAATAATGCCCGACCTGTTCGACGCGACCACCGCGCAGAAAGAGCCGCTCGCCGCGCGGATGCGTCCGCGCAACCTTGACGAATACATCGGGCAGGATCACATCGTGGGCAGGGGACGGCTGCTGCGGCGGGCAATCGCCGCCGACCAGCTCACGTCGGTCATCTTTTATGGCCCGCCGGGAAGCGGCAAGACGACGCTCGCCCGCGTGATCGCCAACCATACCAAATCGAATTTTATCACGTTGAACGCCGTGCTGACGGGCGTGGCGGAAATCCGCGCGGCAATCAAGCAGGCGGACGATTTTTTCAAGCTGTACGGACGGCGCACGATCCTGTTCGTGGACGAAGTGCACCGCTGGAACAAGGCACAGCAGGACGCGCTGCTCCCCTGGGTAGAGAACGGCACGATAATCCTCATCGGCGCGACGACGGAAAACCCGTTCTTTGAAGTGAACAAGGCGCTCGTCAGCCGCAGCCGCGTGTTCCAGCTCAAAGCCCTCACCAAGGACGACCTGCACAAGGCGGCGGCCATGGCGCTGACGGACACGGAGCGCGGCTACGGCCACTGGGACGTGCAGTTTGAGGACGGCGCGCTCGAACATCTGGTAGACACTGCGAACGGCGACGCGCGCAGCCTGCTCAACGCGCTGGAACTCGCCGTCGAGACCACGCCCGAAACTTGGTCGCCGAACAGCGCGCCGCCCGTTCCCGCCTGGGGCACGACCATTTTTATCAGCCGGGAAGCCGCCGAAGAATCGATCCAGAAAAAAGTGGTGCTGTACGACCGCGACGGCGACTACCATTACGACATCATCTCCGCGTTCATAAAATCGCTGCGCGGGCGCGACCCCGACGCGGCAATGTACTGGCTTGCCCGCATGGTACGCGCGGGCGAAGACCCGCATTTTATTTTCCGCCGGATGCTCATCTCCGCCTGCGAGGACACGGGATTGGCAGACCCGCAGGCAATCGGCGTGGTAACCTCATGCGCGGACGCGTTCGACCGCGTGGGACTGCCCGAAGGACGCTACCACCTGGCACACGCCGCGCTCTACCTTGCCACCGCGCCCAAATCAAACTCGTCCATGGCATTTTTTGACGCGCTCGCCTCCGTGGAAAAAGAGGACGCAGAAGTTCCCAACCACCTGAAAGACGGCAGCCGCGACAGCGAGGGATTCGGGCACGGTGACGGCTACCTGTACCCGCACGCCTACCGCGACCACTGGGTCGCCCAGCAGTATCTGCCCGACGCGCTTGTGGGGCGCGTCTTCTACACGCCAAGCAATCAGGGCTATGAGGCGAAGATCCGCGAGGACGTGCTGAGCCGCCGCGAGCTACAAATTGCGCGTATCCTTGAGACGGCAAACGGCAGCGAAGCCGACGCGCGGCAGGCGTGGGAGGACACGCAGGTCACCGGCTCGCAGAATTTCATGGGCATGGGAAAGAAAGCGGGCGGCGGCGTGGACATGCCGGAAAATCCCATTTCCGCCTGGTGGATTCAGGCGCATTTCAAGGGCGCGGGCAAACAGCAGCGCGCGGAGCAGCTCACCTTTACGCCCAAGGACGAACGGAAACAAAGCGCGCTCGACAAGGCTGACAAGTCGTGGCGCAGCCGACTGGACTCCAACCGCGCGGAAATCTTGCTTTCGGTGCGGAACACGATGACCGCGCTCGCCGACCTGAGCCGCCACCACCGCTCGCTCGTGTGGAACGCGGACGACGGGCTGCTGCTGTGGGAAATCATGCGCAAAACCCCGGAAGGCGTGACCGGCGGGCTGTGCCGCAGCGAAAAAGGACGGGCAATCCTCGAACAGTACGGGCGCACGCTCGGCGACCTTGACAAGCCCTTGCTCCTGTGCCGTCCGCAGACCGATGAGCCGTTCCTCACGCCGCGCGCGTTCACCGACATCTTGCAGCAGTTCCAGTACAAGGGCACGATGTTCGACCGCCTGTTCTTCCGCGATCCGTTCATCTCAAAAGAGTCCGTGGAAGCACTGGCGCGGGGATTCATGGACGCGGCGACCTGCGCACACGCGGCAAAAGGGCTTGCCTTTACCGACGATGATCTGGACGAATCGGAGACTTATGAGACGGTCAGCCCGCTGGCGCAGGGCTGGAAGGCAGTCATCGCGCAGCGCATTCCCGCGCACGGACAGCGCGTCAGCGAGCTGATCCGCACGCAGGTGCTGACCGCCGCCACGCGCGCGCCGTTTGAGGCGACGCTCGACGCAATGGCGGCCGCCGAGCAGGCTTTTTTTGCGGATGCCGAAAATCCGCTGTTCACCTGGGACGCGGACAGTATTGCCGAAACGTTCCGCGCGGAGGGGCTTGCCGTCACGGCGGCGGCAAAGACGCTCGCGGAAAAACGCCGCATCACGCCGCAGGAAATCGCGCGGTGGTTCGATCCCGAAACGAGTGCCTACGGCGCAACGATTGCGGACGCGCTCGGCGGGGAGAGCGCCGAACAACTGCGCGCCCTGCTCACGACCGCCGCCGCAAAGACGCTGTTCACCTGGCAGACTGAAATCGCCTTTTTTACGGTGGAGCTGCCGTAATCCCACGACAAGGGAAATGCGTGAGGGATGGTAGCGGCGCGAAGCGTTCCGAAGCGCAGCGCAGGAATGGAGCGGCAGCGGAACCGGCACAAAAGGCTTTGCCTTTTGTGTGACAGCCCGGCGCCGCGTGCGGCGCACGCCCTCATTTACACCCCGCAGATTTTTTGGTACACTAAAGACGATTTTCGCACGAGCGAGGAGTTGTTATGAACGTGATTTTTTTGGGACCGCCGGGAGCGGGAAAAGGGACGCTGGCAAAGGAAGCGGCAAAGGCGTATGGCATTCCGCACATTTCGACCGGGGATATTTTCCGCGAGAACATCAAGAATCAGACCGAGCTGGGCAAGAAGGCAAAGGCGATTATTGATGCCGGTGAACTGGTGAGCGACGAGATTACGATCGGTCTGGTAAAAGACCGGCTCGCGCAGGACGACACGAAAAACGGCTACATTCTGGACGGATTTCCGCGCACGATCGCGCAGGCGCAGGCTCTTGAGACGTTCGCGAAGATTGACGCGGCGGTGAACTTTGACATTGCCGACGAAGCCGTGGTGGAGCGGCTGAGCGGGCGCGTCTGCTGCAAGGCATGCGGGCAGATGTTCCACACGGCCTTCAACCCGCCGAAAAAACCGGGGACGTGCGATGCCTGCGGCGGCGAGCTGTTCACGCGCGACGACGACAAGGCCGAGGCAATCCAAAACCGGCTGGTCGTCTACCGTTCGTCCACCGCGCCGCTCATCGATTTTTACCGGGAAAAAGGCCTGCTGGTCAACGTGGACGCACGTCCCGCGCCGGAGCAGGTGCTTGCGGAATTCACGCGAAAATTCCCGCGGCAGTAGCCGATGACCAAGGGCAGGTTCGCGCCGTCGCCGAGCGGCAGGATGCATCTGGGGAACGTGTACACGGCACTGCTGTCCTGGCTGCTGGCAAAAAAGGCAGACGGCAGCTGGCTGCTGCGCATAGAGGACTTGGACCGGCAGCGGTGCAAGCGCGTGTGTGCCGAGCAGCTGCTGGACGACCTGCGCTGGCTGGGGCTTGTCTGGGACGAAGGCCCGGCGGACGCAGACGACATGCAGTACCGGCAGTCCGCGCGGACTTGTTTGTACGAGCGGGCGTTCGATACGCTGCGGGAACAGGGCATCGTGTACGACTGCTTCTGCCGCCGCGCTGACCTGCTGGCGGCGACTGCTCCCCACGCAAGCGACGGAACGCCGGTCTACGCCGGCCGCTGCATATCGCTGACCGACGCGCAGAAAGCGGATTTTGTGCGCGCGGGTCGTGTTCCGGCACAGCGCGTCGCCGTTCCCGACACTATCAGTTCTTTCTACGACGGACATTTTGGCGCACAGCAGTGCAACCTTGCGCATGACTGCGGCGACTTTGTGGTACGCCGCGCGGACGGCACGTTCGCCTATCAGCTGGCAGTAGTCGTGGACGACGCGCTCATGGGCGTGACGCAGGTGGCGCGCGGCGCGGACTTGCTCGCCGCCACGCACCAGCAACTGTTTCTCTATCAGGCACTGGGCTATGCGCCGCCGCAGTTCTTCCACCTGCCGCTGCTGATGAGCGCGGACGGACGCAGGCTTTCCAAGCGCGACAAAGACCGCGATATGGGCAGTCTGCGCAGCCAATACACGGCGCAGGACATTATCGGGCTGATTATGTGGCTGTGCGGATTTTCCGCGCGCAACGAGGCGATGGATTTGTCCGAGGCTTTGACGATATTCGACGCGAATCGGCTGCCGCACGCGCATATTGTTGTCGCCGACCCTTCCGTGCTATAATCGTGTATGTCGCTCAACTGCAACGAAATCGACGAAATCCTCTCCGAGCTTGACCTGGCGGGCGCGTTCGTGCAAGACGTGGTGCAGCCGTCGTTCGACTCAATCGCGCTGTACACGTACAAGCCGGGCGCACCGAAGACTGTGTTCGTCTGTCTTGCGGCGGGCGCGTGCCGACTGCACGAAGTGCGGCGCAAAATTCCCAAATACGAAAAGCCGCTGCGCTTTATGGAGCTGTTGCGTTCACACATCAAGGGCGCGCGGATTACGGCGTGCGCGCAGGTGGCCAAGGAACGAATCGTGCGGCTGACGCTGCGCAAGGACGCGCCCGTGCAGGTGATGCCCGCCGCACAGGAACAATTCGCACAGCGGCGGGGCGCACGGGCGGAGACGGACGACGAAAACGGCGCGAGCGAATACGTTTTGTATATCCGGCTGTGGAGCAACGCGGCGAACATTTTTTTATGCGGCACGGATGACATCATCCTCGATTCGTTCTACCGCCGCCCCGCAAAGCACGAGATGACGGGCAATCCGTTCGTCCTGCCCGAACCGAAACCGGGTGACAAACAGCGGGACGTGCGCGACTTTGCGGACATACAGGCGGACTTTGCCGAACGGCATCCCGATGCCGAGCCGCTTTCGTTCAACCAGAAAGTCGATGCGTTCTACAGCCAGACGGCGGCGGCGCATTCGCTGGAATCGCTTTTGGCGCAGGCGGAGAAATGGCACGCGGAGCACAAAAGCCGCCAGGAAAGCGCGCTGGAGCGGCTCAAGGCAAAGCGGTCAGCCTTCCTGGACGCGGGGCAGCTGAAACATCAGGGCGACCTAATCCTTGCGTTCGGCCATCAGCTGGACGGAACGGCGCATGTCCTGGAATGCGAGGATTACGAGAGCGGCAAGACAGTCAGCATAACCATCGACCCGAAAAAAAACGCGCAGGAAAACGCCGCCGCCTACTATGAGCGGTACAAGAAAGCCACGCACGGACTGGAAGATTTGGAGCACGACATCGCCCGCGCCGAAAAATCGCTCGCCGCGCTGGAGACTCAGTACGCGGCAATGCGCGCCGAAAAAAATCCGCTCAAGCTAGAGCAACTGCTGCGCAAGACGCAGAAGCCCAAGCAGCAGGAAAAAAAGGCGCACCCCGGCTTGGACTACCTTGTGGACGGCTGGTACATCATGGTGGGGCGTGACGCGAACGAAAACGACGAGCTGCTGCGCCACCACGTGCGCGGGCAGGATATGTGGCTGCACACGCGCGACTACAGCGGCGGCTACGTGTTCATCAAGGCGCGCGCGGGAAAGACCGTCCCGCTCGAAATCCTGCTGTACGCGGGAAACCTTGCGGTCTACTATTCCAAGGCGCGCAAGAACGGCAACGCGGATTTGTATTATACGCAGGTCAAGCACCTGCGCCGCGCAAAAAACGGCCCCAAAGGGCTGGTACTTCCCACGCACGAAAAAAACCTGTTCGTCAAGCTTGACCCGGAAAAACTGCGCGCGCTGGAAGACATGCAGCAGGACAGAAACGCGGCGACGGGCGCATAAAAAAGCACACAACAGAAAACGTTGTGTGCCGATATGTTTCTCTGACAGTGAAATGCTAATTTTTTACAGTAACAGGAATTGACACAGAACTCCAAGAGCCTTTGTTTCCGGCGGTAATAATGACTTCTCCCGTACCTGCCTTTGATCCCGGCGTTACGGTAACAATTGCGTCTTTCCGACTCGTATCCAAAGTGGCTTCACCATTGTAATCCTTGACAACCTTTACGGAAGCATCAAGGGAATCACAGTCTCTGACTTTTACGATAACATAAGCATTATCGCCATCCTTTTTCAACTCAAGCGATGTCTCACTCACTTCGATTGACGGCGCGGGAATTTCCCCGCCGTCATAACACGCCACAATGCCCATCATCATGCATACTGCCAGCGCGAGCAGCACGATCCTTTTTCCCAACTTCACCATGTTTGCCTCCTGTGATTTTTCACGGTTGTCTCATAGTAGATATACGATACCATTCGATTTATCAGTAAATCTACTTACATATCAGATTATAATTGTAAATATACTAACTGTCAACTCTAAAATCGTAAATTTACTTATGATAGGAAACGTATGGGCTTCAAAGAGAATTTTCGGGACGAACTTTCATATCAAGGACTGCTCGTCAAGGAGGTTGCGGCAAAAGCGGGTCTGAACCCGTACACACTCAGCAATTACCTGCGGGAAAATTCGTCCGTTCCGTCTGCGGACATTGCCGTAAAAATCGCGGGTGCGCTCGGCGTTACCGTGGAATATTTGGTAACCGGCAAAAAAGACATCTCAAATAACGACGAGCTGTATCCCGCAGAAATCCGCACCCTCGCCGACAAACTGTTCCGAATGTCTCCCGACGACCGCAAGCACGTCACCGCGCTCATCGATTCCTACCAAAATGCCTAATGATGTCGCAAGAACTTGCCGTACAGTCCATCAGCACTTTATCAATCTTGCGCCAATTCTACAGAAACATTGTTTGCGGCTGTTTTTAACAATTCTACAGGATTAAACTTGTTGTAACAGGCTATGCCCACTGACAACGCAATAGCAACTACCGTCACTATCACGCTTGCCACGACACTTGCCAAAATACTGTTTCTCCACGGAAAACTTGCTTCACGATACCAGTCTACATATTCTTTCAAATACATTTCCGCGGCTTCGTTTATCCGCTGAATCTCGCCTTTCAACAGTTTTGATTTTACCCATTCAGAAACTTTCGCATCATATTCTTCGCTCGTTACATTTTCTTTGTCCAGTTTCGCCCGGTACTCTATTTTTGCTTTTTTGTATAAACTGTATGCGACAATCCCTTTAAGGTCATTATCATCTTTTACGAATGTCGCATACGGAAATGTATTTTTGCGACTAGTCTTCTTTGCCATAGATTGCGTTCAGTTTTTTTCGGAGCGTCCGCGAGATACGAAACGACTTTGCCGCTGGCTTTACAAGATACCGATTTGTAACAATCCGAGGCATTGACGGCTGTTTTCTCGCATTACTGACAGTCGCTTTGTTCATGTATAACTTCTCCTTTCTTTCCCGTACATTCAGTATAACAGATTCCGCAGATAATGCAAGTAGCCGTGATTGTTATTCCGGAAAAGTAATCCTGCTCCGCCCACCCACGCTTTCCACCTTGTAAAACCGACTTCTTTACTATACAATGACAACATGAACATCAGCACAATCCTGAAGCAGAAAAAAGTGGCGCTTTCTTTTGAAGTGTTTCCGCCCAAACGGCAGGACGATTTTGCGCCGGTGAGCGAGGCGGCAAAAAAACTGGTGTCGCTGCGTCCCGATTTTGTCAGCATTACGTGCGGGGCGGCAGGCTCCCAGAAAACCGGCACGGCAGACGTGGCGGAACTGATCGAACAGCACGGCACGACGGCACTGGCGCACCTGACCTGCGTCCGCCTGACGCGCGATCAGCTGGACGCGGCAATCGCGGACTTCAAGGCGCGCGGCATTCAGAACGTGCTTGCGCTGCGCGGCGATTTGCCCAAGGACGCGCAGCCGGGCGAAAACCTTTTTCCGGCAGGACTGCGGCACGCGTCGGATCTGGTCGCCGTGCTCAAGCGGGAAGGCTTCTGCGTGGGCGGCGCGTGCTATCCCGAGGGGCATCCCGAAAGCCTCAACCGCGACAGCGACATCGAAAACCTCAAGCACAAAGTTGACGCGGGCGTGGATTTCCTGACGACGCAGATGTTCTTTGACAACGATATGCTCTACAGCTTCCTCTACCGCTTGCAGGCGGCGGGCATTCATGTTCCCGTTTTGGCGGGGCTGATGCCCGTGACGAGCGCGCGGCAGGTCAACCGCATGGTCGATCTGTCGAACGCATACATCCCGCGCAAGCTCCTTTCGCTCTGCGACAAATTCCGCGGCAGCGAGGAAGCGATGTGGCAGGCGGGCATCGCCTACGTGACCGACCAGATCATCGACCTGATTTCCAACGGCGTGCGCGGCATCCATATCTATACGATGAACAAGCCGCGCGTGGCGCAGGCAATCATGCAGAACGTAGACAATATCCTGTCCGCAATAAACGGCACGGTGGCATCATAAGTGGACTTCCGTTCGTTCTTGCAGAACCGGGTTGCGCGCGGTCTCCCCGTCTTTTTTGACGGCGGCATGGGCACGATGATACAGGCATCGGGCGTGACGGATTTCGTGATTCCCGAAGACCTGTCAATCACCCGCCCCGACGTAATCCGCTCGATTCATCAGAAATACCTTGACGCAGGCTGCCACGTACTCACGGCAAACACGTTCGGCGCGAACGCGCTCAAACTGGCGGACGCGCCCTACACCTGCGAGCAATACATCAGCGCGGAAATGGGCATCCTGCGCGAATGCGTGGCGGCGGCACAGGCAAACGGCGACGACCGACCGCACTTCATCGCCTGGGACACGGGGCAGATCGGGCGGCTGCTCGAACCGATGGGCGACCTGCCGTTCGACGCGGCATACGAAAGCTTCAAGCAGGCGGCGACGCTGGCAGAACGCGAGGGCGCGCAGGTGGCGATAATCGAAACGATGAGCGACCTGTACGAAATGAAAGCGGCAATCCTTGCGGTGCAGGAAAACACCGGCATGGCAGTCGTCGCAACGCCCACGTTCCAGCCGAACCTGCGCACGCTCACGGGCGCGGACGTGCGCACCTGCGTCACCTATCTGGAAGCACTGCACGTCGATATGCTCGGACTGAACTGCGGCGGCAGCCTGGAAGAAGACAACGAGCTGGTGCGGCAGTTTTTGCGTTACGCGCACACGCCCGTGCTCGTCCAGCCGAACGCGGGCATTCCCGTCGTCGTTGGCGGCAAGACGATGTACCGCGTGAGCGCGGAGGAATTCGCCCGGTCACAGAAAGCGAACCGCCGCGCGGGTGCCGTCGCTTTGGGCGGCTGCTGCGGCACGACCCCGCCCCACATTGCCGCTATGATCCGCATGATAGAAGCCGACAGCGGCATGAAGTGCGAGCCGTCCGGCACGGAGACCGACACCGTTATCTGCTCGTACAACCAGACCGTGCAAATCGGTGGCGCGGCAGGACCGCAGATCGTGGGCGAGCGTATCAATCCCACCGGAAAAAAGGCGTGCAAGGAAGCCCTGCTCGCCGGCGACATGCAGTTCGTTCTGAACGAAGCGGAGCGGCAGATACAGGCGGGCGCACAAATCCTTGACGTGAACGTAGGCTTGCCCGGCATTGACGAAGCCGCCACGATGGTCACCGCGATACGGACGATTCAGGGCACGTTCGCCACGCCGCTCCAGATTGACTCCAGCGAGCGCGACGTACTGGCGCGCGCGCTGCGCTATTACAACGGCAAACCGCTCATCAACAGCGTGAACGGGCGCAAAGACGTGATGGATGCCGTATTCCCGCTCGTGACGCAGTACGGCGGCGCGGTGGTCGCGCTCTGCATTGACGAGAACGGCATCGCGCCCACCGCAGAAGGACGCGTCGCCGTTGCCCGCAAGATCATCGCGGAAGCGGCGCGGTACGGCATTCAGCCGCGCGACATCGTTATCGACACGCTCACGCTCACGGTCAGCTCGCAGCAGAAAGAGGCGCTGGAGACTATCCGCGCGATGACGCTGCTCAAACAGGAATTCGGCGCACAGGGGCTGACGTGCATCCTCGGCGTGTCGAACATCAGCTTCGGGCTGCCGCGCCGCGACATCATCAACAGCCACTTTTTTGCCATGGCATTGTACGCGGGGCTGGATGCCTGCATCATCAACCCGCTGAGCGCGCCGATGACCGAAACCTACCACAGCTACCGCGCGCTTGCCGGATACGACGAGAACTGCCTCGACTACATCGAAACCTACACGGGAACGACCGCGCCGTCCGCCGCCCCGGCAACAGCGGGCGAAAAAAAGACCGCCGCCATACCGAAAACACCGGCGGACGTGACGCTTCCCCCCGACCTGACCGACGGCGAGCGCGCGCTCATCGACATCATCTGCAAGGGCTTCAAAGAACAGTCGGGCGAAGCAACCGCGTCGCTCCTTGCGTCCGGCACAAAGCCCGTCGCCATCATCGACCGCTGTATCGTGCCCGCGCTCGACCTTGTGGGAAAAGACTTTGAGACCGGCACGAAATTCCTGCCGCAGCTGCTGCTGAGCGCGGACACCGTGTGCGCGGCATTCGCCGTGATAAAAAAACGGCTGGAAGCAGACGGCGGCGCGCAGGAAAGCCGCGGCACGATCGCGATCGCCACCGTGTTCGGCGACATCCACGACATCGGCAAGAACATCACCAAGGCAATGCTCGAAAACTACGGCTACACCGTCATCGACCTGGGAAAAAACGTGCCGTCGGAAACCGTCGTCAAGACCGTAATCGAACGCGACATCAAGCTGCTCGGCCTGAGCGCGCTGATGACGACGACCGTCGGCAACATGCAGACCACGATCAGCGACCTGCGCGCCGCGCTGGAAAAAGCGGGAAAATCGTGCGCGGTCATGGCGGGCGGCGCGGTACTCACCGCCGACTACGCGGCAAAAATCGGGGCGGACTACTACGTAAAGGATGCGATGGCTTCCGTCGCCGTCGCAAAGGAAATCTTCGGCTCATGACGACGACCGCTTCCGCAACACGCATCAAAAAGACCTCCGGCCGGCCGCTCGGCAGTTTCAGTGTCCTGTGGAGCTACGCGACCATTCCGTTCCGCCCGCGCAGCATCGGCGCGTTCCTGTCGTACATGCGCACGGTCGTCGTCAACTTCTTTGGGCTTCAGTTTCTGGTCAAATGGGGCATCAAAAAGATTCCCGTCGTGCACGTTGACCACCCGCTCGACAAGACAATTCCGTTCCTGCCGCACAAAATCGGCATCTACCTGCACTTCATCAATTTCTGGATTGAGCCGCTGAGCATGCTTATCCGCCGCTACGGCGCGCACAAAGCCATGCCGTTCTGCGCGGAATGGTTCCGCTCGATTACCACGGCATACGACGAGGCGGCGCGGCTGTACCGGTTCCGCGTGAGCACTATGGAACGCCCCGCCTACCGCAAGGGAAAATTCCTCACGATCCACCTGCTCGACCCGCACCTGTGCTGCGTCCCCAGCCTGCACATCGCCATTGTCGTGCTGTGCGCCTCGTTCTACCGCCATTTCTTTGCGCGCGAGCAGTTCCCGGAGGCCGACCGGCGGCAGTGGAACAAAGAGCTGTACGACGGCGCGGTCGCCATTGCCGAATCGGTGCTGTACGTCAAGCAGCACAGCGTCAACTGCGTTCCCGCCGCGCTGTACATGGTCAGCCGCCTGTTCCCCACGCTGTTTACGCCCACCGATGCCGTCGCGTTCATCGACGCTTTGTTCGTGCAGCCGGAGGGCATGGACGAACAAAGTGCGCGCGCCGTCAGGACGCACATCATGGACATGTACGAACGATTCCTGCTCGAAGGCGCGCACGATGACGACTGGCGCGCGCCCGTCCAACGGTGGCTGGTCACCTACGGGCAGGAACAGCCGTCGGGAATGTAGCGCGCGCGGCTCGTCACCGTCTCAAACACGTCAACCGCGCACAAGACCGCGCCACCGTTCTTTCCCCGCACGTCAACGCCCTGCTCCGCAAGCACGGCGCACAGGCGGTCATAGATGAACCGCGCGATCCGCTCCGCGCTCGGATTCTGCGCGAACACTGGGTTGTCGTTCAGATTCGTGTGGTCGAGCGAGCCCGCCACCGTTTTCAGCGCGCCCTTAAGCACCGCAAAGTCCATGAGCATCCCGCCCGCGTCAAGCTCCGCACCGCGCACGTGCGCATACACCGTATAATTATGCCCGTGCAGCCGCTCGCACTTCCCGTGATAGTCGCGCAGAAAATGCGCCGCCGCAAACTCGGCCGTCACCCGAACTTCATACATACGCCCAGTCTACCGAAAATCCCGGAATTTTTAAAGAGGAACGGCGCGCCCCGAAAAAGGCACGCCGTTCCCGCACATTTGTTTTCTTTTTTTCTATCGATTAGTCTTTCGTGAATTCCACATAGTCGATGTACATGCCCGTCTCAACGGCCTTGCTCGTGAACTTCTCGCTGCGCGGCGAAATGACCATGCGCACGGTCACTTCCTTGTCGCACGAAAGCTTTATGGGCGTGCGGCTCGTGGGCTTGTACCCGGAAGGCGGCGGGTCGTCCGCATACACGCGGATATGACCGTCGCCGAATTTCACGTAGAACGCATCGTGGTCGCCGCTCGGCGCGTAGATGACCGCATAGCCGGTGTAATTGCCCGCCGGGAACGTGATGATTGCCTCCGCGCGGGAATCCTCGTCAACAAGCAAGCCCGCCTTGCCACCGGAAGCAGCAGAGTCCGTCGTAATATCGAACCCGCTTGTCGTCATCTCCTCCAGCTCAATGCGAAACCGATTGCCCGTAAAATTAAAGCGCGCCGTTGACGTGTCTGCCCTAGCGTCGGCATCGTCCTGCAAGGTCACCGACGAATCCGTTGACGGGGTTGAGGTGGAAGAGGGCTTCTGCCATGTATAGTTGCCGAAAATACCGTACCCCGCCTTGAAGTTGTCGATGAACTCGTAGTCAGTCTCGCTGCCTTCTTTCGGCACAAAGATAACATAATCGTCTTTTGCCTGTGGCACAAAGGTGACTTTGGTGAACTTGCTCATCGGCGCGTTCTCGTCCTCAAACGGAACGGAGAACGTTATCCAGTCTGGAACAGTGATGCCGTTGACGCTTTTTGTTGTTTTGGAAACAGTCACATACTTATCGACACCTTCATTCGTCAAGGGATCGCCGTATGTTTCTGTGCCGCTTGCGGGGTCACCCTCAGACTGACCGCCATTATCGCCGCCCGATTCCGTTCGTTCATACAAATCGTCGAATACAAGCTTGGGGTCAGAGACATTATTCCTTTTCGTATCAACGCTGAACCATATACCACGACCACCATCAGGCCAAAACCCTAAACTGCCGATATAAAGGGTACTCTGATAGAGTTTGTTATTCGTATTACCATCAATCAGTCCCATGCCGTTTGCGATGAGCCGGTATGCTCTCGGCGTAACAGCATCTTCTTCAAAGTCAACCCGGAATTCAAAGAACTCATTGCCGTTGTTAGTACTAGTATTGTTCGGATTACGGAGAATATAACTACGCGCGTTGCTACTTATCCTGTTCTTAATCGCATACTGATTACGCTCATTCCCGTTTATATACACATAATCCTTATTGTCGTCCGTCAATCGCCAATTGTCGTCACGATAGGTAATCGTATGTCCGTCTTCGTTATAGTCGAACCGATACGAACGATTAAATTTTTCGGACAAATCACTTCCGTATACAGCCGAATAATTATCGATGCAAAAAGCAGACGGGTCATAGTCCTTGCGCAACTCGTCCGCCGTAATTGTCGCAATATTACTTATCAAATTCTCCCACCGATACTTGATCCGATAAAGCGTCACGCCGTTGCGCAAAATCCTATACTCATCATCCCAAGATGTCCCGTTGGTAGTCGTCGATTTCGTGGTCTCCGTATTGAACACGAGCACATACGGCGCTTTCACCTCATACATTTCAATCAGGTGGTCGCGGTAGGCATCCGCCCGCGCGTTCGGATAATAGTGATATACGGGCGACTGCTCCGCAACCGTATTTCCCGCCTCGGTATTCTTGATGACAAGATAATCCTTGCCCTCAAACTTCACAATTGACCCGACATCATACGACACCGTGGTATCATCCTGTTTGCCGTCGTCATCTTTGTCATCGTCATCTTTGTCATCGTCGTCTTTGTCCAACTCGGTCTTGTCTTTGTCCTTGTCGTCGTCCTCGGCCTTGTTCCCTATGCCGTCGCACGCCGCGCAGAACACCAAGCTCGCCGCGCACAGCACGCCGAACAACTTTGTCGTTATTTTCATCATTCGCTCCTTACGAAAAATATGCCTAATCTTACCCCCCCCCTAATGCGTTTTGTCAAGCCTTTTTCGCACATTATGACGTTTTTTTTGCGGACGGACGGCACAGCCCCGCTC
>CAMWTK010000023.1 GCA_947177175.1 uncultured Treponema sp. | reverse complement strand
CTTCGACGACGGCGCTGAGCGCGGTGATGTTCCCCCGGATTCGGGACGCTTCGCCAACGCAAACAAAACGAGTCCCAAAATCCAAAAACCCGCATATTGATTTCCGAAAATTTTAAACCATAATTTATCATACGCTTTGATTTCCACTCCGCCAATATGCCGCAGCCATTGCAGCGTTCGCCCGCTCCTTTTCCTCACGCTTCCCGAATCACGACAATCCTGTCAAGCCGGTACATGTCGTCCTCAAAGAGGACGATGAACGGGATTTCCATGCACCAAGTTTCTCCGTAGTCAAAGACAGGCACGGGGCAGTTCTGTCCGCCGCTGCCTTCAAAGTATGCCGTTTCTATCATGGGGATGATATTCTTGCCGACCATGACGCGGCATTTTGTGAACGCTTCGTCTGCTCCGTCGCCCGCAGTTGTAATTCAAGTATATTTGTGATACAGTTAATAAAAGAGATGTGGAGATGCAGTTTTTAAAATAATGATTTGTTCAAGAGACTAAAAAACTAGGGTGCAGAAAATAAAATCGTAGCCTGAATACTTGGAGCGTAAAACTATGAAAAGATACATACCGACAATTATGTTTGTGTTTTCGATGAGCCTGTTTTGTTATGCGCAAGATAACAAAGCCAAAAAAATTGGAGACAATTGGGTGTATGAAACATCGTTTCAGGAATTGATGAAAAAGAAAATAACAGAAGAGATACAAATACAAAATAATGCCACAATAAATTTAAATCATGTTACTTTGACAGTGAGGATCAACGACAAAGAACATAAAATGCAAACAATCCCCAGAATAAAATCAGGTTCAAAAGAAGAATTTGATGGTTACGAAGATGATGAGATGCATGATGAATTTCCTCATTATTTCGGGAGCGATGGAAAATTCTCTAAAAAGAATAAGAACAAGATAATATTTATAGTAGATTTCAAAGAACACAGAGAAGATGTAATAATTTCCGATGTTTATATGACTGATGAGAATTTATTATTCATTGTTGAGGACAATCCCCATAAAAAGATTAAAAGCGAAGAAGAGTCTCTCAAGGAAGCAGGTGCTAACGTTATCATTTTGGAAGGAAGAAAGTATTTGTTGTTTGAGGGACAAGCATATCCCGTAAATTAATAGTAAAGAAGATAGAGATACAGCAAAATCAATATACCGCGATACAAGATAGAGTGATTATAAAACCAATTCCCCGCTCTTCGCGCCACGTTGGTTCGCGTCTTCGTGCAGGCGGGCATAATTGCAGTGCAGCACGTCGGATTGTTTGTCCGGGTGGAGGTGCATGCCGTTTCCCAGGCATTTTTTCCAGTGGGGGCAGTTTTGGCACACGCCGCGCCGTGCCCAGTCGCGGTGGCGCATATCTTGGAAGCGGTTTTCCCACACGTCCATGAAGTTGTCGCGATAGATGTTCCCTTGGATGAAGTCGCCGCCGCGCACGCTCAGGCAGCCGCCGATTGAGCCGTCGCATAAAACGGACGCGACGGAAATGCCGGCGCGGCAGAAAAAGAAATGGTCGCGCACTTTCAGTTCCCACTCTCCGAGATAGCCCTCGCACGAATAGTTCAGCCGGATGCCCCTGCCGTCCGCCGTGCGGTATGCGCGCGTTTCCGCGATGAACGCCATGAGCCGCACGTATTCCGCGCCGCTGAGGGCAAGGCTGTTGTCGCGGGCGCGTCCCTGCGGATAAATCGTGAAAATCCGCCAAGCCGGAACGCCAAGGTCGATGAGGAAATCCCGCAGTTTTGCAAGGGTCGGCAGGTTTCCCGGATGGACGCAGGTAATCACATCGAACAGGAATCGTCTGGGGTTGCGATGCATAAAGTCGGCGGCCATGCGGATTGCGGCGGTCGTGCGCGCGAACGATTCCGGGTTGCGCCGCAAAAACGAATGCTCCGCCTCCAAGCCGTCAAGGTCAAAACTCATGCTCGACATTCCCGCCGCTACAAGGCTTTTGAACCGTCGCGCGGTGAGCGCAAACCCGTTCGTGACGATTCCCCAGGCGTAGCCCCGGCGCACGATTTCAATGCCCGCTTGCTCGATGTCGTTTCGCAAAAGCGGCTCGCCGCCCGTGATGCAGACGGCAAGCCGGGTGATTCCGTGCGCTTTGATGTCGTCCAGCGCACGCAAAAAATCCGCGAGCGGCATATCCGGAATGCCGGACGATTTGAGGCAATCGCTTCCACAGTGGCGGCAGTTCAGATTGCAGCGCAATGTGCATTCCCAAAACAGATAGTCGAGCCGGTGCCGCTTGATGCAAGAATTCCTGTACCGCCGGAACACCCAGTGCCGAAATTCGCCGAGGAACATAATCAGTTTTCCGAATGTTTTAAAGTGAGTTCGGCATCGACTTTGAGCGAGTCGCCGTCGCTTTTGGCGAATTCCTCTATCTTTTCTTTCGTCTCCCAAGAGCCGTTCTTTTCGCCGTCGATGTCCTCAAAGATGAACGTGAGTTTGCCGCGCAGTGATTTCGGCGGCTCGTCGATTTCCATGTCATAGTAGCCGTCAGTGTTGGTCGTCGTTGAGCCAATCGTTTGGTCGGCGGAGTCTTTCACCGTCACTTGGATTCCCTGCACGGGAACGGCGGGTATCGAGGTGTCTCCATCGTCATCCCCGGTGACTTGCCCGTACAAGGACGTGTAGTTTGCGGGCATTCCGTAGCAGGACGTGAACGTCATAATGCCGAAAAAGCCGAGGATTGTGGATATGATTTTCCGAAATGTGCCTTTGTGCATAAGCAATGTTACCACGGAACGGCGCGTTTTGCAAAAAAAACGTCGCGGATTGCGTCACTTTACCAGATAGCGCAGTTTTGCGTTTTCCAGCGCGTCGGTGATTTCCTGCGCGAACGCGGCGACATCGGACGATTCTTTCAGCTCGTAGTCTTTCGGGAGAAAAAAGTGGTGCGGCTCGGCGTTCAGCGACTGCGTGAATTTTGCGACGGTCTCCGGCGAAACCCATTTTTTGCCGTTTTCAATGTCGCTGATGAACGTGAATGCCATGTTTACGGAATCCGCAAGCTGCATTTGGGAAACGCCCCGCAGTTTGCGCAGGCGTTTGAGGTTCCAACCGAACAAAGCGCGGATTTCTGTTTCTGTCATACCTTAATCCTTTGAGTTAAAATTCTATCTATCAGATTGAAATACGTGCAAACATCTGCTAGAATAAAATTCATTCTTACGGACGAAAGAGGCGATGCATGAAAAAAATCGTTGCGCTTGTCCTGCTTGCGATCGGGCAGTGGACTTGTTTTGCGGCAGAAAATCTTGATTCCGTCCTGAGTGCGGCGGGGTATGGGTATTGAGTTGAAAGAAAGTGTCATTAGTTTTCTTTAAATCTTTCACCGACTTTCAAAATTGTTTTCCTTACCTCATCTGAGATTGTCTTTACAAAAAAATCGGTATTAAAATGGCTGCCGCCTTGGGTTTCTTCTGCTGTAAAAAAAGTTGAGACAGGGACTTCAAAAAAAGTTGCAAATCTTGCTATTGTTTCTGGTGATACCCATTTCTTGCAGTTTTCTATATCGTTTATAAAAGTAAAAGCCATCTGCATTTCATTTGAAAGTTTGAGCTGGGAAAGCCCTTTTTGTTTTCTGAGTTTCTTGAGGTTTTCCGCAAAAATTGTTCGGACTTCGATTTCTTCCATAAGATTGTTGCTCCATTGGCGATATATTTATTACACCAATAAAAAGTTTATTAGAGTTGTGGTATCTATTGCTGATAGCGGATAAAACTATGTCTGGCATGGCAGATGATGCCAAAAATTAAGGAGGATTCTATGATGGTTGGTATTTTGGTTACGTTCGGCGTAATCATTGTTTTTGTAATGGCTTTTAAGAAAAATACATCTGAAACAACGGTAACAAAAAAAGATGAGGAGGGAAATATCGTCACAGAGCATTATGAAACTGTCCACCATTCTGCGGGGACAACGGCGGCGCAGATTGTGGTCGGAATTATTGTGGTTGCTGTTATACTTTTTTTATCTTTGATACTAGGGAGATAGGATATGAAGGATTTGATTTTAAATTTTGATGATGAAAACGATTCTGGGTTTTTGATAAAATTCGGAAAAGCACAATATCTTAAAGACATTCAGAATGGAAAACTCCGCTTTACTGCTCTAGACTATTATCGTAACTTTAAAGCGATGAATGCTAATGCAACTAATGCAATAGCAGACGAGGCTGAAGGCGTGTCCTGTATTTCCTACAGGATCGAGCATACGGTTTTTACCTTTCAGCATCCGGCGTTGGGAAGCAATCCGGTGAATATTACATCTGAGATTAAGTGTTTTAAAGACTTTCCGAATTACCGAAAATATATAGTCGCATTCAGTTATTTTACGAAACAGGATGTCATACAACAGTCTATATTTTCTGATAAAATGCTTGAAAATTCAGAATGGGATTCCGTTCTTTTTATCATCGATAGCGCTGGATTTGTCAAAAAATTGCAATCGGCTTGTGCAAGTTACAATTTCAGATATGGAAAAGTGACATATACAGATTATGAAGCACCAGTTTTGAATGCAGATGAATTCAATAAATCCAAAGAGTATTCATATCAAAAAGAATTCAGATTTTCACTTGAATACAAAGGCAAAAATTCTAATTCTTTTGAGAATAGTCCGTTCCTTACCGTTCAGTTTGAAAAAATTGCATCGGTAATAATTCCTGCGAAAGAATTTAGAAATTCATTTTTAGTGGAAAAATAAAATGAAAAAGCGATATTTCTTTGTAATTCTAGTATTGTTCCAAACTTTTTCTCTTTTTGCGGATATGTTAGGAAACAAGCCGTCAATAGATTTTGTAGTATCGCCGGAAATTTTTCTTTTTGTTAGAGAAATGGAAGATGCGACTGAAAATGGTGGTGTTGTGGCGAATGGAACTCTAAAAACTGATTTCAAGTTTGTGAATTTTTTGTGGTGGGATGAAGGAGTATTTGGAAATAGAAATACTAAAAAACTGTATTCAGAAAATATATTCGGCATTTATTTAAAAAATCCTATTCCGCAGGTATTTTTTTTAATGACAGTAACAAATATTTTGATATAAAAATAGGCACTGGTGTTCATGGTCAATTTCCGATTATACCTATTGGTTTGGAAACAGGGGTGTCATACAGCCCTGTTTTAAATGATTGGTTTTTTGATTTTTTTTGTGGTGGTATGGGACAACACATAACGACTGGGCTTAGAGGTTCTTATTGCTTTGGTAGGCATAGGCATTTCGATTTGGAATTTGTCTTTGCATGGAATTTTAAGTTTGATATACGAAAGTCAGATTACAAAAAAATATTGGATAATTATAAGAAAGAGGTCTGGATTCCAACACATACGAGGAGGCGCGCAGAAACTGTCGGACATATTGCTTTTTTGAGGAATGCTGTAGTAAATAGCAATATGAATTTTGGCGACACTATATTTGATCTCCCTGTAACTATACAGTATTACGAACATTGGGACTGGGATTGGGTTCATGGTGCTGAAGAAATTGTACAAAGGATTTTTTTCACGTCTCACAAACTTGGCAACGGCGAGGTCGGAACTGACGAATATATTACATATACGACTGAAAACGTATCGCTTCCTTTTTATACTGACGAGGAAAAGCGAAGCGCATTTGAAAAAATTGTTGAAGAATACAATATTCGGCAAGAACAAAAAGCAAGAATTGCTGAGAACAGACGGTTGAGACCGAGCAATATTGATTATCAGAATCTTCCAGTTCTTTCGATGCCGACCATGGGGATTAAATATGCCCCAAATCCTCTATTAGTCCGTGGAAATATATATATCGCGAATGGTCTCAGGGCTTTTTATGTCATAAATCGTATGGAAGATGGCACGTATAATATCGGTTCTGAATCTGGGTTCGGGGGATATCAGTTTATTTTACGAAACACTTCGGGAGAAAGTATACGGTCTAGTGGATATGTATTTACTGATACAGAGACGGCATATCTGCGATATTTAGGAACTACAGAAGTTATTATGTCAAATGGCTATGTTCGTTATCTGCCTTATTTTGAAATGTTGGAAAAGAATCCCCATAAAACAGAAATACGAAAAATTATTGATGAATGTGAAAAATGGTAATGGTTCCGTGGGCTTTTCTTCAATTTCTTGTGTGACACGACGTTCTGTGAGCTGTGGCAGGAAGTGTACACCTGGGCAGTGGAGAACGGCTATACGCTGACCAGTGCGAAGAAAGGCTATGCCACAAACGACGCATATAAAAGTTTTGTCCCGGCGATGAACTTTTCATGGAACATGGCGTACGTGTGGCTAAATGCATACAGCGAATACAAGGGGCTTGAGCCAGTGTACTACCGAGGAAACACCGTGTGGCGCGACGATTCGTCCACGTCGGACACGTTCAAATGGGATAGGACAAAGAACGGCTTTCGTCTGCCCACCGAATGCGAATGGGAATACGCCGCCGGCGGCGGAAACCTTGCCGAAACGCGCACTATCTACAGCGGCAGCAACAATATCGACGATGTGGCATGGTATAATGATAACAGCGGAAAAGAAGCGCACCCCGTCGGCACAAAGAAGCCGAACCAACTCGGCATCTATGACATGAGCGGAAATGCCAGGGAGTGGTGTTATGACTACAAAGCCGACTACGGTACGGGAGAGCTGACAAATCCTGTACATTCTGTATATTATGGAAGCGGCTACAAAGTGATTCGTGGAGGAGGAATTGTTTGGCGCTATCATGGTGTTAACGAATCTATTTATCATCGGGATGATCAGGATGAATTCTATAAAATGTCAACAGCGGGCATCCGCATCGCGCAGAACGCCGCGCAATAAAACAAGGGCATTGGCATGGGGAATACGCTGTCGTTGACGGAGTGTTTTCTGTGAGGTAGAATGAATTTATATAAGGAGAATGGGAAGTATGAAAGAATTTATGTTAAATGATCAAAAATACTTGTTCGAGTATGAGGCAAATGAAAAAAGAAAAGTGAAATTACTCTTAAAGACTCAACAAGAAACGCAAGATTTGCATGGAAATCAAAAAGTTTTTATTGTAGATAAATTGTATGAAATAATGCGGAAAAACCCTCACATTGAGATTAAAGAAAAGACGAAACAATACATTGAAGATTACGTCAACGACATTAGAAAAGATGCATCTGAAACGACAAACAGTCTAGGCAAAATCTTGAATGATTATCTTTAAAATGGACTAAGAGGAAAAATTATGGATTTAAACGATGTGCGATTCAAACCGTGGCGGAACGGAACAGAATCCAATTCTACAGGATATGGCTTATGTGTTGCCAAAAAATATGCAAAACTTTTTCCAAAAGAATGGAGGCAAGTGGCAGTTGAGGTTGCCTATCAAGGCGAATCAGAAATTCTTTATTTCAATCTCAATCCTACATTTTGGACTACTTGCCCTGACATAAAGAAAGTAAGAATGCGTGAGTGGTTAAAAAAGGCTGGCATCACGTGGAAAGGTAAAAAACCGGAATTTGAGACAGTTTATTTGGGGGATAATAAATTTAAAATTGTTCTAGGCTGATTTGCCGTCATGATTTTGCTCGGCATCGCTTCGTACAGTGAACCCGCCACTTACACATGCGGCGGACAACCACCCGACTGTGAGTGGTGATTTTTGGCGGCGGGGCGTTGATTTGACCAATATGCCGCCAGCCTGAAGCCCATGCTCTTTTCTTGCTGAAATCATAATCGTCTGTTACTGAGAACATGCTGTTTTCAGTAACAGACGATTATGATTTCAGTCGTGCGACAGAATGTTCGCCAGGTGAGAACGCGGGCGGCAGATTCGCCAAAGCACACTTCATTGCGGTAGAAAACCGGGGACAGAAGCGGTATAATCGTCCGCAAAATGAAAAACATAATCCTGTGTGGCAGCTGCTACGGGACGGCAAAGCAGTATGCGGAAAAATGCGCCGAAATGACAGGAATCCCGGCGGTCAGTTACAAAGCGGCGAGCGGCAGGAAATCATACGGCGTGGTCGTGCACTTCGGCGCGCTGTATGCGGATGGTGTCAAGGGATTGCGCACTGCGGTCAGGGCGGCGCAGGGTATGGCGCGGCTGATAATCGTCACCGTAGGATTGGCGGACGTTGCCGACCAAAAGAACACGGACGCTATCAAGCGGTCAATTGCTCGGCAAGTGCCGCAGGAGCTGTTGCGGAACGCCACGATCTTTCACCTGCGCGGCGGCATCGATTACGGCGCGTTGCATTTTTGACACCGGCTGATGATGACGCTGCTGTACAAAAAGGCAAGCCGTCTCCCCGAATCGCAGAAAACCGCGGAGATACAAGCGATAATCGAGACGTTCGGGAAAAAAGCCGATTTTGTCGATTACGGTTCGCTTGCGCCAATTATCAGCGCAGTGACGGAATGACGGGGCAGACGAATGGCACGAAAAAATCCGCCGGCACAGTCATATACACCCCCGGTGCTTTACCGGCTGGCAGAAGAAAGCAACCTTGATGTGATTTTCACTTTGATACAGACCGTCATTCATGCCATGGACACGCCCATTTGTGGTATACTGTCTGCATGAGTGATTTTGGGACGATTGTTTTTGCTGCCGTCGGTGTCGTGGTTATCGTGCTTGCTTTGCGGGTTTTTGCGCGCTTCAGGTGGCATACACCGCAAGGGACGGACGACTTGCGCACGCAGAAAGACGAGCGCGGCAATACGGTTTTTGTGCGCTGCCCTTTGTGCGACACGCCGCTTGCAAAGCGCGACAATCTTGCCTCCAGGATTTTCCGTCCTATGGATACGCCCGACCAGCGCATGGTCATTATGGGCTGCCCGCACTGCTTTCCCGCGCCGGGGAACGACATACGGCGCACGTGCCCGGTCTGCCACCGCGCCGTTCCGTCGGACGGGTATCTTGTCGCCCGGCTGTTCAACCACGCGGGCAACAAGAAGCATGTCATCGTCACCGGCTGTTCGGAAGAGGCGAAAAAGTAGCCGCGCACAAAAAAAGCGCACCCCGAAGAGTGCGCTTTTGTCGTCGCGTTGAGCGGCTGACTAGCGGAGCAGGCTCAGCACGTTCTGTGACTGCTGGTTTGCCTGTGCGATCATCGCCGTTCCCGCCTGGGTCAAGACCTGGTTCTTGGTGAAGTCTACCATTTCTTTTGCCATGTCGGTGTCGCGGATGCGGCTTTCAGAAGCCTGCAAGTTCTCCGCGCCGATGTCCAGACCGACCATCGTCTTTTCAAGGCGGTTCTGGTACGCACCCAAGTCAGCGCGCTGCTTGTTGATCTTCTTCAGCGCTTCGTCCAGCGTGCCGATTGCGCGGTTCGCGTCGTCCGGGGCGGCAATCGTCATGATTTCTTCCGTACCCACACTGCGCAGACCAAGAGCGGCCGCGGTCATCGTGCCGATGAACACCTGCGTGCGCTGATCCATGTTCGCGCCGATGTGGAACCACATAGAAGCGGTCACGGAGTTTTCGCCCGTCTGGCGCGCAAAGCGGCCGGTCAGCATGTTCATGCCGTTGAACTGCGCCTGTGAGGCAACGCGGTCAACTTCTGCAATCAGTGAAGAAACTTCAACCTGAATCTGCATACGGTCTTCGTCGGTGTAGATGCCGTTGGAAGACTGGACTGCCAGTTCGCGGATACGCTGGATAATGTCGGTCGTCTCCTGCAAGTATCCTTCCGTCGTCTGGATGAACGAAATGCCATCCTGAGCATTCTGAGATGCACGGTTCATACCGCGGATCTGGCTGCGCATTTTTTCAGAAACGGCAAGACCAGATGCGTCATCGCCTGCACGGTTGATTTTCATACCAGAAGACAGTTTTTCCATGTTCTTCTGATTGTTCAACTCCGTAAGACCTGTCGCGCGCTGTGAAAACATTGCACTCATGTTGTGATTGATAACCATAGTTTTATCTCCTTATACTACTAACTGGTTTCTTTAACGACAGGTCCTTATCGTACCTGTTGTTTCGGGTGCACAACCCTACAGTAATTTTATCGGTACGCCACAAAAAACCTTAAGCGAAAAATCAAAAAAAAATGTGCTTTTGCGAAAAAAAAATCCCGCGCTGCATGGCGCGGGCGACAGTTAGAACGGCGTGCGTCCTCGGAAACTGCGGGCGAGCGTGAGTTTGTCGGCATATTCCAAGTCTCCGCCCACGGGCAGGCCGCTCGCAAGGCGGGTGACGGCTACGCCTTCGATGAACGAGAGCATTTTTTGCAGGTAGAGCGCGGTGGTGTCGCCCTCAACGGTCGGGTTGGTGGCGATGATCACTTCCTTTACCCCGCCCGCGCGGACGCGCTCAAGGAGCGGGGCAATGCGCAGCTGGTCAGGACCGATGCCGTCAAGCGGGGCGATGACTCCGCCGAGCACGTGGAACAGCCCGTGGAATTCGCGCGCGCTTTCTATGGTGGCAACGTCCTGCGGCTGCTCAACCACGCAGATGAGCGAGCGGTCGCGCAGGGAATCCGCGCAGATAGGGCAGGGGTCGGTTTCGGTCCAGGATCCGCACACGGAGCACGGCGTGATTTTGCTTTGGAGCGTCGCCATTTGCCGCGCGAAGCGTTGCACCCAGGCTTCGTCCGCACGGAGGATATGATTGACCAGCCTGCCCGCGCTTTTCTTGCCGATTCCGGGCAGGCGCGAGAACGATTCGGTCAGTTCGTCGATTGCGTTCATGGCGGTGTCCGCTTAGGCGAGGTTCAGCCCGGGAATATTCATGCCGCCCAGCAGCGAGCCGGATTTCTGCTTGAGCAGTTCCTGCACTTTTTCGGCGGCATCATGGCTTGCGGCGACAATCAGGTCTTGCAGCATGGGAACGTCGCGCGGGTCAACGGCAATCGGGTCGATTTTTATGGCGACCATCTCAAACTTGCCGTTCATGGTGATCTGCACCATGTTCCCGCCGGACGAGCCGGTTACGGTCATGCCTGCCAGCTCTTCCTTCATTTTTTCCATCTGCCCTTGCAGGTTGTGCATATTTTTTACCAAATCAAAGGGATTCATCATATTGTTCCTCCGTGGGGTCTGCCCCGAATTGTTCTGCGCCCGTGTTTTCTGCGCTGTCGTCCGCTGCCGGTGTTGCCGGGCGTTCCGGCGCGGTCTCAGGGGCTTTGCTTGCCACGCTGATGACGTTGCCGCGGAACGCGTTGCAGACGATTTTTACCGACGGCGGGATTTCCTGCGCGGCGGCCTGCTGCCGTGCCTGCACGGTGACGGAAAACTGCATCGGCGCTCCGCACCATTGCGTCAGGCTGGCGGCGATTTTTCCCCGCTGCGCCTCGATCTGCTTCTGCAAGAATTCCGAATCGGTCACCGCCGTGACCGTGCTGCCGGTGCGCGCCCACTGCGCTGTGTGCATGAGCGAGGAAGCGAGCAGCGCGTCCGTCATTTTGTATGCGGAAATCAGGCGGTCACGCAGTTCGTCTGCCGTTGCCGCCGTGGCTGTCCGCATTGCCGTTTGTTCGGGCGGCACGGCACCGCCTGTCTCAAAAGGGTTCTGCGCTCCCGGCGGCACGGACTGCCCCGCACCCGCGTCGTCGGGCGTTGCCGTGTCGGGCGCGTAGCCGTATTCGTCACCGCCGTCATGCCGCGCCGCACTGGCAAGCGCGCTGAACAGCGGAATGCGGTCGTTTTTTTTCGGTGGCGCACTCTGGGTCGCCGTTGCCTGCGGTTGCGTCGTCGCGTACGCGGTTTGTTCTGCCCCGTTCCTGCTCGCCGCCTGCGGGGAAGAAGCGAGCAGGTGCTGTGCTTGGTCAATTGCCGCCTTGACTTCCGCCGGGGAGACGTACTGATTCAGCCAGCTCAGGCGGCTGAACGCAAGCTCAAGCTCATAGCGCGGACTGAGCGAATAGCGGATGTCGCGGTACAACTGCAAGAAAAGCGAGATGCCGCGTTCAAGCTGCGTCGCGTTCCAGGCTTCGAGCACGGCGCGAGAAAAGCGGTCGGGCGACTGTCCGAGCAGCGATGCTTTGGTGATGCCGTTTTTGATGAGCAGGAGCGAGCGCAAATAGTCCGTGCTGTTGGCGATGAGCTGCTCAATGGAAATGCCGCCCTGCAAAAAATCGTCTATCTGGGCGAGCGCGTCGGACGGTTTGTTCGCAGCGCACGTCTCAAACAGGGCATTCAGCCGGTCAACGCCCACCAGTCCCAATTTGTCGCGGATTTTCTCATACGTGATTTCGTCGCCGCTGAACGCGGCAACTTGGTCGAACAGCGTGTATGCATCGCGGACGGAGCCGGTCGATTCGCGGGCAATCCAGTACAACGCCTCTTCTTCCGCGCGGATGCCGATTTCTTCCGCCGCCGCCGCAAGCAGCGACTTGACTTTTTCCGCCGGAACGAGCCGGAAATTGAACTGCTGGCAGCGGCTTTTTATCGTCGCGGGCACTTTCTGCAATTCCGTGGTGGCGAACATGAAAATGGCATACGCAGGCGGCTCTTCAATCGTCTTGAGTAGCGCATTGAACGCGCTCGTGGAAAGCATGTGCACTTCGTCGATAATGTAGATTTTGTAGCGACACGACTGCGGGGGGAACAGCACTTCGTCCTTGATTTGCCGCACGTCGTTCACGCTCGTATTTGACGCGCCGTCAATCTCAATCACGTCCGTGCATGCGCCCTTGGTGATTTCCTGGCACTGCTGGCATATTCCGCAGGGCGTTGCCGTCGGTCCTTTTGCGCAGTTGAGTGCTTTTGCCAGAATGCGGGCGGTGGATGTCTTGCCGCAGCCGCGCGGTCCGCTGAAAAGATATGCGTGCGCGATTTTTTCCGACTGCATTGCGTTCCGCAGCGTCTCCGCCACGAATTCCTGCCCCGCCAAATCCTCAAACCGCTGCGGCCGCCGCCGCGTCGCCGTTACTTCATACGCCATACAGATAGAATACTGAAAAAATCGCAGAGAGACAAGCCAAGGGATTTTTTCACGGGGGGGGTCACTCGCCTTCTGCACCAGCAGACACAGAAAACAATCTCAAGCTTCGGTTCATTTAACAAAATTTCGCTTTCTCAAAAGATACGAATTGTCGTTGTACTGATATATCACGAAATACTCGTTCAGGCAAGGTATGTTTTGGTCGTCGGTGGACCGCAATTTATAAGCCAACTTACTTAATATTTTGGACAAATATCTGACAATCTGCGCGACGAACAGCACCCGGTATGGTTGGCACGCTAATTGTCTGTTTTTGTTCAAACAGAAATCGATGCCATTATTCACGTCATTATTTGTTTCCGAATTAAACGCAAACATGGCACAAGTATCTAATAGGCTGCCTAACATAATGCTCTGCTGTTCTATTTTGGTTTTATGTCCCTTGCTTACTTTGTTTTCGTATATGTACCCGTCAATTTGTTCATGCCATTTGTGAGTGGCGTCTTTCGGCAAGACGAATCCCGGCAAATTGACTTCGGAAATATAATTCAGATTGAAGTATCTGTTGTCATTTCCCGTATTTGCAAAATCCGATAACATACTCATTATCTTATTGTAGATATCGTCGTTTTCGGAATATTGTTTTTCAATTTTATATTTGTCTCCTATGGTAATGCATTGCCCATATAAGTGGTTCACATCATGCCCCAATTTTTTTAATTGATTTTGCGTGAACAGTTCATTGTTGACGTGGTAATTGTCAAGGATAATAATTAGTTTCAAAAGCCTTTCAAAGCCCATAGACAAATTGGCAAAAGCTTGGTAATACAGTCCCCTGCGTTGTAAATCGGCCTTTCTAAGCTGGGTAATTCCATAATTAATAAGCTCTTCTGAAAACTGACATTCAGAGTTAATTAACTTAAACAAATTTGTCATAACATTCAATTTCCTCGAATAGAATGATAACAGAAAATAAAAGTAAAAGCAAAGCCACGGCGTGGGCGCAGACGATGAAATGACCGGTTTCTAAGAATCATTTGCCCTAATAATCGTTTCCTTGTTCATTTCATAGGCAATTCCGCTTATTGTCTTAACTCCCTCCATTGATTTTATTTTGGGTTCAGAAGCAAGTTTCTGCTTGTACTCATTATAATAGAAATCATCAAAAATATCATAGAAACCAAAACTCTCAATTTCTATTTTTTGCTCAGTGCGCTCAACGGTATAAAAATAGCCGCGAGTCCAGTACTCTTTTCCAACAAGGGTTGGAGAAATAAGCAAATCTTTTTTAGTAATTAATCTTTCTAACTTTTTATGAATGTCTTCATCGTTGTCAAAAATAAGAATTAAAATCAAATCCTCCCCGTTTATATTGTTAATGACAACACCATAATAAAAAATATCTTCTTTGGGGTTGATTTGAAAAATATCTCCTATTTCAGGATACTTTCGCTTCCGCTTTATTATTTTTAGTTGATACTCAGGAATCAACATGTCTTGCAATGCATCTATTTTTCTCTTCTTCTCATCTGTAAGTTTTGAGTATCGCAATTTCCACGCCTTAGAAAGTGGATTATTATTAATTTCAGAAAGCTTCATTTTAATCCTCCAAATAGTTTTTAGCCCAATTTATTGCAGATAAATATAACACGAATGCGAAAATCTTTCATCACCGCCATCACTTATCCTCATGTATAAAAAACGCTCCAACAACTTGTGCAATGAACGAGCCTCCAAGAGCCGCAGTAAATTTATCTTAGCACAAATGTTAGCTTATGAAATATTTCTTATAAATTTATAAGTTTCTAAATTACCCGAATCTTTTGTATCTGCATAAATCATTGGAACTTCTTTATCTGATGTGTAATAAACTTCCCCTTTTTCTATGTTAAAATATTTTTTTTCTAATTCCAGAATTTTATGTTCTTTATTCTCAGTTAAATCAGAATCATTTATTACAGTTGTTATATAAAAATCACTTCTAATACATAAAATTTTATAATCAAACATTGCAATCTTATAATCGGATTTAAGCGAATAGCATTCTATACAATGGGGAATTTCACCTCCTTGTATGGCTTTTAATAATTTTTTTTCATTACGAGAAACGGTTAATATTTTATTTGATTGAAAAGTGCCACTTGTAATTCCTATATGCGTAAGGTCATATCCAAATGATGCAAACAATTGTTGTACATCGAAATACCAATTAATCCAATTACTTGAATCTTTTTCAATTCCCCAAATAGTATACGATATTCTTTGTTTCATAGTTATTAATCTCCAATAGGTAAAACTTTAATACTTCCAGCTCTGTCACCTACACTAAGGAATTAAATTTATTTCTCCTGTTGTTTTAGAAGTTCTTCCACCTAAAGCCATCAAAGTGAATCTCTGCCTGCAACATATAAGCGAGACTCAACAATCGCTTGTCAATCTTCATGATAGGATTATCTCCATCTGAAGTTTTTACAAAAAAAATACATTTATACATTTTGTCTGCTTCTTTTTGAAAAAATGCTTGAAAATCCTTTGCGAATGGTTCTAATGTATCGCACAACTCTTTTGATTTTTCTTCAAGGTCTTCTATATTAGAACATGGTGTGTCAAAGCTTACAACAACTGTGCCAACCCTTGTCTTTGTTATCCGTGCATCCCCAAGTCGTTGCATTAGTTCAATGCACTCGTTTATAACAGAAAGAAATTCCTCGTCTATCTCTATTGCAAAATTCGCGAATACTTCTGCCATACTATCCCTCCTAATCCATTATTGGTACTATGCTTCTTGCACCTTGTTTTTTTATTAAAACGGATTCAGGACTACTCCCGAATCCGTTTCGCGCGGCTTATTCCACGACAAGATTTTTCAGATATGCCGAAAACTGGCCCGCAAAGTCTTTCTTGATTTTTGCCTCAAGCGACTTTACGGCGCGGTTTTTCGCTTCGGGGTAGTCAACGTGACCTTCGCGGCCGGACAGTGTGAACGGCACGAGTTGCTGTTGCGCCTTTGTGTCGAGCAGATAGCCGTCTGCATTGTAGCGGCAGCGCGTCGTCTTTCCGTCCGAGGCATCCGACCGCTCGAATTTGACCGACGACATAAGGACGTAGCGTACGCCGCCGTCATAGCTTCCGCGGAATCCGAGCGACGAGACCGCTTCGCTGAACGCCGCCGCAAGCCGACCGCCCTCGTCATTTTCCACGACGACGCAAATCGGAATGCGCTTGGCGATTTCTATTTTCTGCGCGTGGATTTCCTTTGGCGACGGGCAGGACGATTTCAGCGACGGGACCGCGCCCGGCTTAATGACCGCCATCCGTTTCAGGTAGCGTTCGTTTTCCTGCGCGATGTCTTCGGCAAAGTCGAACGCCGCGTAGCCGTCAAAGGAAGCCGCGTCTTTGCGGACGTTCGCGATGAGCGCGGATATTGTGGCGGCATTCTTTCGGATCATGTCGCTGTAGATGCCGGCTGCCTTTTCCTTGTCGAGGACGGCGATGGCGTACCAAGTGGACTGCCCGTCAAACCAAAATTCCTTGACTTCCACGCCGATGAGATTGTCAACGTCAACGGTGCGGCGGATATTTTGGCTGAACATATTTTCGCTTGCCGTCGCGACTTTTCCATCCGCTTTCGCCCTCATCATCCGTTCGGACGCTTCGGACGACGACGTGATGGACTGCTCAAAAATGGCCGCGATTCCTTGCAGCGATTTTATTTCCGCAGAATCCCGGTCGGGGGCAAAGCCGACATACGTGATGTACGTGTCATTCGGGTACGCGGCGGCGGGGGCGTTCACCCATTCGGGCATGGCTGGTGCGGCGGCCTTTTTTTTCTTTGCGGCAAAGGCAGGATTGAGCGCCACAAAGCAACAAGCCGCGAGGCAGAACGCCGTTTTCGCTATGGTCACTTTCCGCATGATGACACCACGACCGTCGGTCTTCCTGCCACAACCGAAATGTCGCCCTGTTCTTTTGTTTCGATAACCGTGCCGTCCTTGGAAAGATATTCGACTTTCACCGAATACGTTCCCGGATTCACCGTAAATCCTGCCGCGCTTGCCTCGTGCGGAAAGTACGAGCCTTGCCGCACGTCCGCCTTTTCCGCATTGATGATGGCATTCAGCCCGGCGTTCAGTCCAGCGACCGTCGCTGCGTAGGTCGCCTGTGTTGCGAGTTGCATCATAACACTCCCTTGTGATCGTTTTACCGCTTTGTCTGCGGCAATGAGCGCGGTTATGCTCACGGTCGCAGTCGCGGCGTTTTTGGTGATATTTCTGAAAACGCTCCGATTGTATGCGCCGCGCGCTTTCTGCGCCACGTCGATTTTCACCGCGTCGTCAAAATCTTCTATGAGCGTGGCCGTCTTTGCCGTTCCGTCAGAGAGCGTCACGCGCACCGCGCTGATTGCATGATTCTGCGCCAAAAAGACAGGATAGGCGATTTTGAACTTGAGCGGCGTGTTCAGCACCGGAATAAGCCCCGTGCTGAATTCCTGCGCGCCCTGGCTTCGCTTGCCGATAGTGCCGGAAAGCGTGACCACATTGAGCCTGCCTTTTCCCGCAGGAATGGCGATGTCTTCCGAAACGCTGATGTTCGGATTCGTTTCCCGCAGGAGGCGGGCGGAATCCTGCGCGTGGTCGGGCGCGTTGTTCGCGGCATAGATGAGCGCGCCAAGATACGAAAGGAACGCGGAATTTTCGTAAGGTTTGCCCGTGTATTTTGCGGGTCTGCCGCCGTTCACGCTGCTGAGATCGACGGAAACGCCGACGGCGCGCAGGGATTTGAGCGCGGACGACACGTCGTCTGTTTCAAGCGCGTTTTCGCTTTCCGCCTCAAGTTCCTTTTCCTGCGCCACAAGCGGCGCGATCACATCCTTGTAGTCGCCGGCATACGTGTCCATCACGCCTTTTGCATTGCTGATGTCACCGAGCGCGAGCGCGTTCACGGCGCGCATCGAATAGGCGAGCAGCCGCTCGTACACCGTGCCGGCGTATGAAGTCGAATTCTCCCCGGCAACCGTAGCTGCGAACGATTTTCCGCCGGACGTGTCATTCGCCGACTGCTGCATTTCCCGCTGCGTGTCCATGAATGACCGTGCGGAATCAAGATACTGCCCGTTCAAATGCATGAGCATATTGGCATCGAGCGCGTCAAGAATCTTGTCCTTGCCATGCTTTTTGCCGTTGAGCATGGCGACACACGATGCGTAATCCCCTTCGGCGTAAGCCTTGTCGAACGCTTCCTGGGTGAATTTCTTTTTCTTTACTTTCGGCTTTTTTTCTTTCTGTTTTTTTGCGGAATCGGCCTGTCCCGAAACGGAGTTTTCCTGCTGGTCGCCTCCAACGTTCGTCGAAACGCACGAGGCAAAGAGCATAACGACTGCCGCGAAAAACGCGGCAGCTTTTGCCATTCTTTTCAAAATGATTTCCTTATTGAAGAATTGCTAGCGGCTTTTTACCGAACCGATTTTTTTCAGGTAGTCCTTGACTTTTTCCGACGGCTCGAACATATCAACCGAACGATGCGATTGCACGTCAGTTATCTCGATGTTCACGATGTACGTCCGCTCCTGCTTTTTGCCATTGTTCTGCACCATAATTTTCACAGAACCAGTGAGCATATAGTCGGCCGCGTCCTCATCGTCAATCGCCTTTGCCTGCGATTCTTTTGCATGGTCGGCCTGATTGATGAGCTCCTGCCGCATTTCGTCGCGGATATCGGAATTCGCCATGAATTCAAGGACACCGCTTTTGATGATGGCGGTTTTGAGCGAATTGGCGATAATCTGCGTGTCAAAGAATTCGCCCGTCTCGTCCTTGATTCTTCCGATGGTGACAATCGGATCGCGTGAATTCTTTTTAGCGAATTGTTTGATCAGATTTGAATCAACAATCTGCCCCACGATGTCCGTGCAGATAACGCGGCAATCAGATTCGTTCAAGTACGGCGTCATGTTGGCGTCGCCCCCGCGCTTCACCTTTGCGGCAAAGGCAGACGAGGCGACGAGCAGCATCGCAAGGGCAACAAAACATACTTTTTTCATGCTTTTTTCCCCTTGCCGCCGTTACCAGTCGTATTCGACGGTGGTGTCCACCACTTTGTCAACCAGCGGCGCGCGCAGGTTTTCGCTCAACGCTTCTTTGAGCAGCTTCGTTTCGGACGCATTGTCTTCCACGCCGTTCAGTGCCGCCTCAAGCTGGGAGTCGTAAATGTTCCGGTCCATCGTAAAGATAACGTAGTATTCATAGTAGTAGTCGAACGCGCTGTCGGGAGACTTCTTGGTAATCTTCACGCCCTGCTTCGGCTTCTTGAACTGAATCCAATACTGCGCATCCTTGAGCAGCCCGTTAAGCTCCAAAGCGGAAAGTGCCTTCACCGTCTGGTCGATAGAACGCTGCATGGCGCTTTCGCTGCCGGAATTGCCCTGCAAGACGGCGTTCGCGCTCTGCCCGACGGCGATTGAGAATGAGTTGGCGACCTGCCGCTGCACGTCAACCTGGTCCGTCCAAGTCTTGAGGAATTCAAGGTCGTCGCCCTGGTTTGAGAACACGAAAATCTGCTTTTCTTTCAGGTCGATTTTGAGGGACTTCGCGATTTCCTTGTTGTCGCCCTCAAGCACTGCCTCAACCCAGCCGGGAATATCCGTTCCGAGCGCCATGCCGGGGCGGTTCACGATTTCAATCTTCACTTTCTGATCCTTTGCTTTTTTCGCAAAGACGCTACCTGTTCCGAAGCACGCGACAATCGCGGCAACGGCAATGATTTTTGTACCTTTCACAAAATCCTCCAAAGATGTGATACTATTGTAGAATACTATCACGTTTACCCTATAAAAATCAACCGTAAGCCTATTTTTTAGCGCAGAACCGGGCGCATTTTTGCTGGCGCAAAAACCGGGCTTTCCGGGGTTTCGCTTTCGCTTCATTCCTCCGCTTCGCTTCGGAACGGCTCCGCCGCCCCTCCAATCCCTTGCGCGGGAAACTACGTTGCGCCCGCAAAACAAAAATTTGTTCGCTCCCCAACTCGATTTCTTCAAACGGCGAAATGCCGTTTCTCGCCCCGACGCATTTTCTTCAAACAGTGCAGTGCCGTTGCTCCCCCAGCACGTTTTCTTTGAACGGCGCAGTGCCGTTGTTCGACCCGGCGCATTTTCCTCAAACGGCGGAATGCCGTTCCTCGCCCCAGCGCGAAAACGCGCTCCACCTGAAATGCGCGGATTTTTATTCCAGCCAGTGCAATGCTTTTTCAATGACTTTGCCGTACCATTCCTGCTCGCTGGCACTTTTCGCCGCGACTGACCGTGAGTATTCAAAGAATGCCTGTACCCGTCCTGCGTCCGGCGTGTACTCTGCCTTGAAAGAATCTTCCAGCATTTTCCTGAACACATGGAGCGGCAGCGGCACGATTACTGACTTTCCGCCGTAATATGAGATGTTCAGATGATAGAGTCCGTAAAAATGCGCGACGCATGCTTCGTTGACTGTCGGCGCGACAAAAAGGCAGTAGGCTTCTTTTCCGCTTTCTTTCTTGAGTTTCGCCAGATGCCGGCAGACGCTCTCGCCTTCCATTTCATACTGCTTTTGTCCGCTTGCCATCGTCACTTCGACGGTCACGCCGAAGCCGCCATAATCGCAGGCGATGTCCGCCATGTTTCCCTGCGCGGTGGACATCGGCTTTCCGAAGTCATCGAACTTCAAGTTGGCTTTTATCGTTCCGCCGTCAAGCATGGTCATTCCGCGCCATACGTTCCATTCAAGCATCAGCGACGGATCGTACATATCGCGCTCTTCAATCTGCGTGAAGGTGTCCTGAATGTCGTCGTATGCCTTGTAGTCCTTGATATGGGCGACCTGCGTCTGAATAATCTGCTCTTTCTTCGCAAGCAGCACATCGTCAAGCATTTCTTTGAGCCGCGCGACCGGCATCGTGTCGGCAATCTCAGTCTGCGGGTTTTCGGCGGTGATTTTCTGAATCAGTGCCGCCCTGTCATCGGTAAGCAGCGGGGGCAAAGTGGGGTCGCACAGATAGTCCGTATACGCTTTTTTGTCGTCCGTCGCAACCGGCTCGCGCGGAACGGTCCGCAAGATGAACGCGACATCCTGCTTCTTTTCGGGGAGGATTGAAAGGGAACGCCCGATGTGCGAGACTGAGACCAGTCCTGTTGCCCGCAGGTAGCGGATACAGGCATCCGCATAGTCGTGCATGTTGGATGCCTTTGTCTGCAAGAATTTTTTTGCCGTCGCCACGGAACTTTCGCGCGTTGCCGTGTCGCCTTTGGCAAGCTCCGCCCGGTAGATTTCTTTCAGCTCGTTCTGCTGGCAGTAATGCCTGAATTCGCGGTATGACCGTGCCGTTTTTTCCCGCTCAATCCTGAAATTCTCGATTTTCTTGACGATTGCGTCAAAGTTGCGGAAGTCGGTCAGCTGCAAGCCGAATATCATCAGCTCGTCGAATTTCAATGTGCCGAGCGTGAAAATCAGGCGCAGGATTTCAAGGTACGGTTTCACATAAAAAGAGGCGGCCTTTTCGCTCGTCTTGTGGTACGGCGATGGTATCTGAAATTTGAGCAGCTGCCGCAAAAAGACTTCCTCTTTGCGCCGTGCGGTGATGAGGGCGTTTCCTGCGGCGGTGAGTTGTACGGTCGGCTCAAGTTGAACGAAGCCGAGTGCTTTTGGCGCGCGGTTGATTCGGTCTCGTGCGCTGAATGCGGGGTCGTTGTTCCCCAAACCGTTAAAAAAATTTTCGTTTCGCAGCAGTTCCATGAACGCGACTTGCGTTTCGGTATTCCACTTTCGACCGGAAAAGTGTTCTGTCAAAAGGTCGATTTCAGGAATCATCTTTTCGGGCGTTCGGGGCGAGGTCGTGATAAACAAGACTTTGCTGTCGATTGATTTTGCCATAGCTTTTTCCCGTTGTCATTCCTTGTAATTTGCTACAAGGATATGGTTTGCCGCCGCCTTGAAACGGTTGCGGATATTAACGGCGTAGGTTTTGGGATATTCGGCAATAACCATGTTGCCGTACAATTTTTCAGTGAGCGGCGTTTTTCCGATGACAAGCAGTGCTTTGCAGGAAAGATTCTTGAAGTCCTGCGCCAGTTTCTCATGCGCCGCATCGTTAAATCCGTCCTTGTATTCCTCGTTGCCGTAGTCAGAAAAAATACAGTCATACGGCGGGTCAAGGAACATAAAGTCATCGCTCTGCGCCCGGCTGAAAATCTGCGCATAATCCTCATTGTAAATTTCCGTCGCATTCAGCAGTTCGTTGTGCGCCTTTGTAACAAGGGCGGTGTTCAAATGCGGATAGCGTCCGAACGGCACGTTGAATTCACCCTTTGCGTTGTAGCGTATCATGCCCGAATAAGCAGTCTTGTTGATGAAAAAATACAGGAGCGCGTCAGTATATTTTTTGTCCGCAATTCCGTTGAACATGTCGCGGATTTCGTAGTACAGGGCTTCGTTTTTGTCCTCGACGCGCTCGGCGGGATGCTGTGATTTGAGCGCGTCAAAGTCGCGGCGGTTTGCTTCGTACTGCGTTTGGACAGCATCAAGTTCCGCACGCAGTTTGGGATAGTATGCTTTGACACCGCTGTAAAAATCCATGAGTTTCGCGTTCACGTCGTTGATGACTGCCTGCTTCGGCTCTAAATGGAAATAGAGTGCGCCGCCGCCGAAAAACGGTTCTATATATTTGCCGTTAAAATGAGGAATGTGCTTCTCAATGACCGGGATTTCCTTTGCCTTCCCGCCACGGTATTTTAGCAACGGTTTCACAGAATTACTATATAAGATTTTTGGAAAAAAGTCTATATACCTATACAAATCCCGCAGTTGCATTTCTCAATGCTCCCCAACGCAAAAGTGAGCCTCCAAACAAATTTTTTTTGCTCGCCCAGACGCATTTTTGCCAAACGGTACGCCAGATTGCTACACGCTTTCTGCTTTTTGCATGAATTTTCTGTCATACATCGGCGCGGCATTAAGCACGACGAGGACAGAGCCAACATTGTGAACGATTGCGCCTGTAATCGGCGTGAGCAGACTGAACGAAGAAAGTAGGATCGCAATGGCGTTAATCGTCGTCGAAAGTGCGATATTGAATTTTATCATGCCTATCGTTGCTTTTGCAAGGACGCAGAGATACGGCAATTTTTCTATATCGTCGCCCATCAGCGCGATGCTTGTCGTTGCAATTCCGCCCATCGCAATGCCCACATCAGCCGTTTTCAATGCGGGCGCGTCATTTACGCCGTCGCCGACCATGCACACGCTGTAGCCCGATTCCTGCAATTCCGTTATGGCGTTGACTTTATCTTCGGGCAGCAGTTCCGATTTGACGTTCGTTATGCCTGCTTGCCTTGCAAACTGTTCGGCGGTCGTTTTGTGGTCGCCTGTCAGCAGGACGATTTCATAGCCGAGCGATTTCAGTTTCCGCGCGTTTTTTTGCCATCGGGCGCAGGTTCTCCAAAGCCTCGTTGTGTTCGCTTTTCAAGTCGATGCCGCTTTCCTGCAAGAATTTTTTATTGCCGCACAGATACTTTTCGCAGCGCGTCATTTCAGCAACGGAAGATTTCCTGTCAGCCGGTTGACTTTCTTTTTGTCGCCGCAGAGCGCGATGCCAAAATAGGCAAGTTCGGATTCGGGGGTGTCTGCCATTTTGCCGGTGTACTGCGAATATGTTTTGCAGCCTTGCGCCAGGTCGGAAAAATCGACCGTGACAATATCGTTGAAATCTGCGCCGAACAGTTTTTGCCGCAGCGATTTTATCAATTCTTTTCTGCCCGCAAGAATCGGCACAGGAAACGTGATGATTCCCTCGTGCCCGTTGCCGTCCTTGTCCGTCACGCGCTGCCCGACGGCCGCAGGAAATTTTTTCCCGAGCGTTATGCCCAAAATGGCGGCGGCGTTCGCGATGATTCCGCGCGGCAGCGTTTCGTCCAAAATCATCACGCATTTTAAATTTTCGTTTTCCATTATGATTTGCTCCTTGATTCGTGCTGGGCGGGGGTCGATTTTGATTTGAAAATATCCCGATATTGTTTCGGAGTGAGTCCGATATAGTCCTTGAAAAAATTGGCAAAATGCGCCTGATCGGAAAAGCCCGTCGAGAACGCCGCGTCAACGGGAGACGCTCCTTGCTCCAAACATTTTTTCGCCGCGCCAAGGCGGATGTTTTCCAGATAGCGGTACGGGCTGATTCCTTTCGCCTTTGCGAACGAACGGACGAGCGTCGCCCGGCTCAATGCCGAAACTTCGCACAATGTCCCGAGGGAAATGCGCTCCGCAAAATGAAGCCGCATATACGCGCACGCTTTTTCGATTTCGTCGTCGTGCTCCGCGAGGGCATGGTCGAACGGCTCGCCGTGTTCCTGGATAAGTTGTTCGACGGCGCACAAAAGCAGTTCGTCCTTTTCGAATTCCGTGCTTTCGCGCATCAGCATTTCGTGAAGCGCGCGCAACGCCGAAAACAATTCCGCGTCGTGCATGACATTTTTGCTGAATTTCGGCGCGAACGTGCGCCCCGTGATTTCCTTTGCGAGGCGTTCCATCACATCGGACTTGATGTTGAACGCGCGGTAGTCAAGCGTGCCGCCGTCGGCTTGCGTGCAGGCGTGTTTGTCGCGCGGGTTGAGCAGTAGGATGTCGCCCGTCCCGACGGCATAATCCGCGCTCCCGCACGTCAAATGCCGGCCGCCGCGTTCGATAAAACCGATGACATAGTAATCGTGAAAATGAACGGGAAACGGCTGCGTGATGCCTTCAAAACGATACGCCTCAATCTGCAAGTCCTCGTCATAAAAAACGGTGCGCGTCTCTTTTTTCATATCGCCATTATGCCATGAGAACGATTTGCTGTCTTGTAAAATATGCTCAAAATCAGATTCCGCGAATTGTCCGTAAATTTTATATTTTATACACCTCATTGTAGTTTCACATATCCTTATGCAACGATTACAAAGTCCAATTTTGACTTTGCATTTGCAAGTCCGCCATATGTTTATAAATTCCGTCTTGTTTTATCAGCTTATCGGGAGTGCCTTGTTCCTTTGCAATTCCGTCTGCGAGTACCACAACCTTATCCGCACCGCTGACAGTTCGCATACGGTGTGCGATAATCAGCACCGTTTTATTCTTAATCAAGCGTGATAATGCTTGCTGAATAGCAGTTTCGTTTTCCACATCAAGCGACGCGGTAGCTTCGTCAAGAAGAATTATCGGCGCGTCTTTTAAGAACGCTCTTGCTATTGAAATACGCTGACGTTCACCGCCCGACAGTTCGCAGCCGTTTTCACCTATCATACTGTTATATCCGTCGGGAAGTTTGTTTGCAAATTCATCACAATTAGCGAGTTTTGCCGCTGCAAGCACCTCCGCGTCCGTTGCGTTCTTTTTACCTATACGGATATTTTCCATAATCGTATTATTAAACAAAGTAACATCTTGAAACACGATTGAGTAAAGCGACAGCAGCGTTTCCGGCTCGATTTTGGAAATATCCGCACCCCCGACAGTAATTCTACCTCTGTTAATATCCCAAAATCTTGCCGCAAGTCTTGATACTGTTGTTTTACCGCCGCCGGAAGGTCCTACAAGAGCCGTAACCTCGCCTTGCTTTGCGGTAAACGAAACAATTTTAAGTACAGTTTCACCTGTGTTATATGCAAACCCGACATTATCAAAAACTATATCATAACCACGATTATTTATTGTTTCTATTCCTGTCTGTATAGGGTGGTCAAGAATTTCATTCATACGTTCAATATTTGTATTTGTAGAAATAACCGCCGCAAGATTTTGGAGTGCGCCCTCTAACGGCTCATACAGCCTTGACGCTACAAGCAGAAACATAAACAGTACAGGAACAGATAGAGTTCCGTTTATAAGCAATATTGAGCCGACAAGCGCGACAGTCGCTATACCGAGTTTTAAGATAAAACTTGCGCTGACTACGAATAAAGCTGTTGCAAGTTCAGACTTAATATGTCTTGTTTCCACTGTCTTGATTTTCTTATCTAAACTTCTAAGATATTTGTTTTCAGCATTGTTTGATTTCAAATCACGCAAAGTTTCGATACATTCCTGAATACCCTCCTCAAGTTCTACACCTGCGGCTCTCTGCTTTCTGTTAAAATAATTCTGCACCTTTGATGAAAAGGCTACAATAAGAAACGCAATCGGTAATACCCAAACAGCCGCTAATGCCATTCGCCAATCGAATTTGAACAAGCCTATTGCAATTAAAATTGTTGATATAATAGAGCCTATAAGCGCGGGCACATAATGCGAAAATGTTGTTTCAAGCGTGGCGCAATCGCTCATAATTGAGCTTGTCAAATCGGCTAAATCTTTTTTTCCGAAAAATGATAACGGTATTTTACGCAGTTTTTCAGCAAGTGAAATTCGTCTGACACCGCTTTCAACATAGGTCGCAAGGTATGTTCCGTTATACTGAAACCAAGTTGCTATAAAAGTAAACAGCAAACACGCGGTACAGCCTATAATATATAAAGCCGAATTATTCACACCGCCGTCCATAAGCGCGCATACGAAATAATACAAAAGTCCGACAGGAAACATAAATGATATATTCAGAACAGCCTGTGCGATACAGCCTTTTATTAAATCCTTTGCTCCCTGCTCTGACAGAGCAAACCGTCTTTGTATAAATTTAATCATTTGCCACACCTACTTTCCAATTAACAGAAGTCTGATACTCGTTCCACATTCTGCTGTATAAACCGTCTTTTTGCAGAAGTTCGATATGATTTCCGCTTTCCTCAATTTCACCATCTTTCAGTACATAGATACAATCAGCATTCTGAACAGTGGTCAATCTGTGAGCCACCATAATAACCGTTTTGTTTTTTGACATAGCGGCAAAGGCTTTTTGAACAAGTACCTCATTGTCGGGGTCAGCAAATGCTGTCGCTTCATCAAGAACAAGTATCGGCGCATTTTTGAGCATAGCGCGCGCAATCGCTATTCGCTGCTGTTCGCCGCCCGAAAGATATACGCCCTTTGCTCCGATTACCGTGTCAACACCATTCGGAAGTTTTTTGATAATATCCTCGCATTGTGCAGCCTTTAACGCTTCAATAATTTCATGTCTTGACGCGTTCGGTTTTGCCATTTTCACATTTTCAAGGATTGATGTTTTAATAAGTCGGCTGTCTTGAAATACAAACGAAACCATATTCATTAAATTATCTTTTTTGATTTCCCTTATATCCACTCCGCCGATAAGCACTTTTCCTTTTTGAGCGTCAAAAAACCGTGATATAAGATTAGCAAGCGTTGTCTTTCCGCCGCCGGAAGGACCGACAAACGCAACGGTCTGACCCGATTTTATATTGAGCGATATATTGTGGATTGCGTCTTTTTTACCGTCATAGCTATAACTGACATTTTCCAACACAACTGAATTATCACGCGGATTTTTTGCTCGTGCGCTGACAGAAAGAGGGGGTGCGTTCAAAACGCTGTCAACTCTTTGTATCGCGTCATTTACAATCATTCCGTCCTCACTCATAAACATAATTTTTGTAAGCGTTGTAGCAATAACAGGTGTAATAATTACATAGAACAGCAAATTCAAAAGCAGTTCGTTTGTAACTCCGCCGCGTGTAAATATAATTCCTCCTGCAATAAGAAACGCGAATACTGCGTTTATTGTCGTAATATAAAACATCATAGGAAACCGTAAATCCTTTGTGTATGCGATTACCCATTTTTCATAATTGTCAATAGAGCCTTTGAAACGCTTGAATGAAAATACAGTCTGACCGAAAGTTTTTACAACAGGAACACCTCTTACATATTCAACTGCTTCATTTGACATATCCGCAAGCGCATTTTGATATTCTTTCATTTTTTGTTCCATTCGTGAACCTGTCATTTTCGTCATAATCAAAAATCCCAAAATGACAGGGACAAGGCTCAAAAGTCCGAGCCGCCAATCGAAAGTAAAGAGCATAACCAAAAGACCGATAGGCGTTGCTATTGCTCCGGCTTTATCGGGCAAACGGTGAGCAAGATATGTTTCCGTTGCCGCGCTTGAGTCCGTAACAATTTTTCTTAGTTTTCCGCTGCCGATACTTTCCGCAGTTCCAAGCGGCAGCTTTACAATGTACTGCATACAGTCGCGGCGCATATTTGCCGCAATACGGAAAGCGGATAAGTGAGAACACAAAAGTCCGCAAATATAGATAAACACCGATAAAATTGCAAATACTACCGCCATAATGCCGTAATGCGTGAGATTGCTTGCGCTTTCAAAGTTAGGCGCAACATCTAACACCTCTTTGACTATCCGCCATATGTAAATGAACGGAACAAGCGCACAAAGCGCGCTTAATGCTGACAGCACCCAAGAAGCATAGGTGAGATATTTATGCCCTCCCGCATACTGCATAAGTCTTGATAAATTACTTTGCTTTTTCAAGTTAATACCTCCTTAGCGTAGTTAGTCATGGCTAACCAACGCTTAAAAATTAAAGGGAATACTGATATACAGCTTTCCCTGTCAGGCTTAAAAGCCCATAATTTTCTGCCAACCGGCAGTATAGAATGCGCGCAAGTCCTTTAAGTTTTCACGAGCCTGCTCAATCGGCATATCGTGAATTATCATTTCAGAAAATGCCGCAAACATTCCGCTTATGAGCATATGTTCTAAATTCGGATTGAGGAGCTTAGATTTTATACCCAAGCCTTTCAGCACTTCATTGAATTTATGCGTCGCGTCTATTTCCACCTCGACCATATCGTGTACGAAATTCTCATACTTTGTACCCTCAGAGCAGGAAAGAATAAGTTTGAACTCATCAAGATTTTTGTATGTGTATTCAAGAATATCAACCATACATTTTCCCGAAATTTCACTCATATGCTTTTTCTGTTCATCGGGCGGAAGCATAGCAAAATCCGTCTGCGCTTTTGTGAAAACAGACATAACATAGTCAGCCTGTTTACCTACCAAAGCGTCAAACAAATCCTCCTTGCTTTTGTAATATCCGTAAAATGCGCCTGTCGTCACATTCGCAGTCTTTACGATATTACGGAGCGACGCACCGCGAAATCCTTTTTCAAGAAATTCCGCTTTTGCCGCTTGCGATATGGCTTCAAGCGTTGTTTTTTCGCTTTCGCTCATAGAAGTACCTCCATAATATAACAGTGTTATATAACACTGTTATAAACATATCATAAAACTATTTATTTGTCAAGGGAAAGTAATTAAAAACGATAGATGTTATTTTATTCCATAAATCAATCCAACACCATAGAGCATCCACGGCGCGCGCACATATGGCGGTATAAAATTCATTTTATCAATATCGGGGATATAGTGAATTTCCGATATGCCTTCCTTTTTCAACTCCGCAATAAAGGTGTTTATATCGCCGTATATTGCTTGCTGTTCAAATAAATCTTGAAATGCAAACGCTCCGCCTTTTTTCACCACACGCAGAGCCTCGCGCACAACAAGCTGTTTATCCGACTGAGTTTTTACCTCGTGAAACACAAAATTACTAACTGCTGCGTCAAAAGTATTATCAGCGTAACTTAATTTTGCCGCGTCGCCATTTTCAAAATATGTTCTATCGCTAACACCCTCAATAGTAGCGTTACTTTCGCATTGTTCCTTTGCGTAGTCCCATTCTTTTCCCCAATAGTCCATACCAATAAGTTTAGCGTTTGGAAATTTCTTTGCACATTGAATTGTAAGCGCACCTGCACCGCAACCAATGTCAAGCAAAATGCCGTTGCCGTTCCACTGCAAATGATTTACGAGAAATTCGTGGATTTTCCCCATAAGTCCGCCTTTGTTAAAATCAAAGAGTGTGCGGCATTTTTGCATATACAGAGTAAGAGATAGGATAATTAAAAATATAACTCCTATTATAATTGCCGCCCAAATATTTTTTAATATAATTAAAATCAATAATTCAAAAACAAACAATATTCCTATTATTTTCCACGCTAAACGCATTAAAACAGCAGGAACCCAATTTCCGTAATTTGCTTGTTTATTCACTTTCTTTTTCCTCCTTATCTCCTATAATCCAATAATCGCACTTGTCATATCCCTCTGCGACAGTATGATGTCGTATCAGCTTACCGTGCAGCATTTCTATTGTTGTATAATCTGTCTTGCATAACACGGGCATAATATTCCAATATCCGTGTTCCTTTGCAAAATCGGCAATCGGACAGCCGACAAGCGTTATTGCCACACCTTTTTTATGATTATCGGGATTTATCTCAATACCCCAAGTATTGTGCCAATCTCTGCCGCGATGTTTATCTGATTGCTTCTTTAATATTCCAATACATTTGTATATCAAGCTAATAATTGGCTCGTGTAAAAGGTGGTTGAGATTTATAAACTTTCCGAGATATTTACGCTTGTCGCAAGATACTTTGTTTATAGCTTCTTCCATTTCGTCTGTACTCAAATCCCGTCCTGTTGCTTCATAATACGCAAACAAAACAAGCGATTGATACAAGTTATGCGACATAAAATTTTCACTGCCGCCTATGTACGGTATTTCCGATAAAAACCTGTCATATATTTTTTCGGTTTCCGACCAAATTTCCTGTGCGCGCTCTTTGCCATACTTAGCTATTGCATGATTTATAATGTCTTTCTTAAAACTTTTTAAAAATTTATTCATTGTCATTTTCTCCCATCATTTCAAGCCAACCGCAAATTGTATCAAGTAGTAATTTTGTATTACCGCAGTTACAGTGATTTTGCGCCTGTTCTTTATCGGTCATTAGCCTGAATGTGAGAGAACGCACATTTTTCATCATATTGATTTCTTTACCCACCATTTTGTAATTTATAAAATGGTCTTGATTTGCGCCGAGAATTAAAATATCCTGTGTTATCCTATCGGCTATCGGAGCTAAATCATATAACATCAGCTTTTTCGCGTAACCGTAAGCGTCTTTTGCTTCGTAAGCATAGCAGCCGTGTTTTAGTCCCCAATCAATAGTCGGGTCTTTTTTTGCCGCTCTATTGAACAGCGCGTTTATGACGGCGCGGCATTTCAGTTTAATCAAAACGCCCAGCAGCCTTTGCGCGGCGGGCGGTATGACTCCCATAATAACGTCCATAAAACAAGGAAACACAGACCATGCGACGACTCTTTTAATGCGCGCGTCAAATGCGGCCGCGCGCGGCGCAAGATAGCCGCCGAGCGACGCGCCGATAATCGTTACGTCGTCCAAATGAAAATAATCCAATATCGCTTTGACGGGTTTTTCCCATTCGTGCGTAAAATGTTTGTCTTGCAGGCGAATCACTCCGCCTTGCCCCGGCCCTTCAAACATATATACTTCATAGCCTTTTTCGCGCAGATACAGCATGGGGAAGAAAAATTCCTCAAAATAGCTGTCGTTTCCGCCGTGCAAAAGAATCGTTCCTTTGTTTTCCGCATTGGGCTTTACGCGCATAACGGGCAGACACACATTTTCATACGGAACGCTGTATTGTGTAACGACGGGATTATCGCCCTTGAAAAAATCCTCAAAATATTCATAGAACATCTTTGTGGCTTTCTCATAATATTTCTTTTTATCGCTGTCGCCGTCATACATAAAAAATTCGCTCATGCGATAATAGGCAATCGCGTTTTCAATGCGATTTTCCGCCACAGCCTTGTCACCAAGGGCGATAAGCTCGCGTTTCCAATCCGCGCTGTCGTGTATGCGGTGAGATATTTCCGCAACATCCTCATAGCGTCCTCCGTCCCAATTTATGACGCGGTTCAGCTGAAAATCAAAATTCGCATTGTCGTTTAATTTGTACACGCCTGTCTTAAATTCAATTTTTGTATTTATATCGTATTTTTCCACGACCGACACCTCATTTTACGCAGCGAAAGCACGCCATTGATTTTACAATTTCGATTTGCGCTTCCGAATACATTGATTTCAGCCGCTTTTCAAGGCTTTCCTTTGTTTCAAACGGCGGCGTCAAATAGCCCATTTTTACATAAGGCTTTGTGAGAAACCAATCCGTGCGCTTGCTTTCGCCGACAACGGCAAAACAGCCGCACAAAATGCCGCCTTTTTTCAGGACGCGATGCGTTTCGGAATACGCCGCGTCTTTGTCGGGAAAGGCGTGAAAGCCGTTCAAGGACAAAACGATGTCAAAGCTCTCGTCGTCAAAGGGCAGCTTGCCGACATCGCCCTGCATAAATTGTACCTTTTCAATTCCCATTTCGTCGGCGCGGCTTTTCGCGCGCGCCATCATTTCGGCGGAATAATCAAGGCAGACAATATCCGCCTTTTCGAGTTTTTTGTACAGCGGCATTGTCAGGATTCCCGTTCCCACGGGCACTTCAAGCAGCCTTCCGCAAAAATCCCCGGCAATCGGCGACAACGCTTTTTCAAGATATGCCCTGTTTTCTGTTTTGTTCATTCTCCATACGATGCGGTTTACAAGCGAGCCTAAAAAGGTCGTGCTTGTTATCATTCCGTCATAAAAATTGCCTTTACCCAATTTTTTGTATGCTGATTTTACATTCGAAGCGGTACATTCTTTTTTATTGTTAGTCATAATTAACTAAAGTTTACATTAACTTACCAACTTTGTCAACACATAAGATTCGTCAACGGCAAATAGTTTCCAGTCGTCGCCCGCACTTTTCGGCGGCAAGGCAATCGCGCAGATAATTGACTTGATTTTTGCATTCGACTATACTAGTTTCACTCATCAGAGGGCAAGTAATCGTAATTGCGAGCCGGATAAGATGTCGGACAGGAAAATCTCGGAGCAACAGAGCCGTAGCGATTGTTGGATAAGAGGTCGAGTGTCCGGGGGCTTATTCGGCTCGTTTTTTTTCGGGGGAGACAATGGATTTTGTAAGCGGGAATCTCAAAAGAATCTACGTCAATTTTTTGCTGGCATCGTTCGGCAGCACGCTCATTTCGATGATTTACGGCATCGTCGATATGGCTATGGTCGGGTGGTACGAAGGCCCGGACGCGACCGCCGCGCTCGCCTGTTTTTCGCCCGTCTGGAATGTCGTCTATGCGATCGGGCTTTTGACGGGAATCGGCGGCGCGGTTCTGTTCAGCAACGCTTTGGGCAAGGACGAACGGGAAAACGCGAACGGATTTTTCACGCTCGCGCTCATGCTTACGGCGGTCATCATCGGGGCGTTTTGGCTAGTGATGATTTTTTTCGACGCGCCGATTTTGCGGCTGTTCGGCGCGGACGACAATCTGCTGCCGTATGCGAGAAAATATTTGTTGCCGCTAAAATTTTGCCTGCCCGTGTTCACGTTCAACAACCTGCTTGCATGTTTTATCCGCAATGACGGCAGGCCGCGCCTTGCCACCGCCGCCGTCCTTGCCGGCGGGGTTTTCAATGTTTTCGGCGACTGGTTCTTCGTTTTCGCGCTGAACAAGGGCGTTATGGGCGCGGGAATCGCGACGGGCGGCGGCGCGTTCATTACGCTTTTCGTCCTGTTGAGCCATTTCTTTTCAAAGAAAAACACGCTCCGGCTCAACAAACGGTTTTCTTTTGCGAAGGACAGCCTGCGAATTTTGTCCACGGGATTTTCATCGTTTTTTATTGACATCGGCATGGGCATCTTTACCGTGCTTGCGAACAATCAGATTATGAAATACCTCGGAACGCCGGAACTTTCGATTTACGCGGTCATCATACAATTGTTCACGTTCGTCCAATGCTGCGCGTACAGCGTCGGGCAGGCGGCACAGCCGATTATGTCCGTCAACTTTGGCGCGGGCAGGGGCGACCGGGTAAAACGCTGCCTGAAATACGGCTTTATATCCGCGCTGCTTTTCGGCGTATTCTGGACGGCGCTTTCCCTGGGCATTCCCACTGCGTTCGTCAGGATTTTTATGCAGCCGACGGACGAAATCATCGCCAAAGCCCCGTTCGCGATAAGAATCTACGCCACTTCGTTCATCTTGCTGTCGCTGAACGTCGCGTCCACGTACTATTTCCAATCCGTGCTGAAACGGCTGGATTCGTTCGTCGTGTCGATACTCCGCGGCATCCTCGTCAACGGCGTTCTGATATTCGCACTGCCCGCACTTTTCGGCGGCACGGCGATTTGGTTTGTCATGCCGCTGACGGAGCTGCTCACCTTTGCCTACGTGCTTGCAAGGATTGCCTGTGCCGCGCAACCGGCACACCGCCCAGCGATTTTTTGAGGCGCGGGCGCGAAAATGGGCGAAAATGAGGAACAAACGAAAATTTACCCGCCCCTCGCTTTTTTTGCTTGAATATGCTACAATAAACACCGTCATGTTTATGTTCGCATGGAGGTATAAGTGTGAACTGGGATTCGTTCAGATTTATAGACTTATTCGCAGGAATCGGCGGCATCAGGCTTGGCTTTGAGTCTGCTGGCGGTCACTGCGTGTTCTCGTCTGAATTTGACGAAGATGCCTGCAAAACCTATGAAGCCAATTTTCATGAACATCCAGAAGGCGACATCACAAAAATTGATGCGGCGAACATCCCGGATTTTGATATTCTTTTAGGCGGGTTTCCTTGCCAAGCGTTCTCAATAATCGGCAAAAAAGAGGGGTTTGCGAATGAAACGTGCGGAACACTGTTTTTTGAAATCGAGCGAATTTTAAGAGAAAAGCGTCCGCCTGCTTTTATGCTTGAGAATGTCAAGAATCTCCAGT
>CAMWTK010000022.1 GCA_947177175.1 uncultured Treponema sp. | reverse complement strand
TGATGATATCCGGCAGGCACGCGAGAGTGAAGTACAAGTTCGGGAACCGCCAGTCTCGGGCGGAGGGCTACTATGTGAGCACTGTGGGGCTGAACGAGGCGACCATAAGGAAGTACATACAGGAACAGGAGGCCCATGACGTGGCGATGGACAAGGTTGCCGGGAAAGAATACCAGGACCCTTTCAGGGGCAGCAGGCAGTGCCAAAGCCCTTTTGAGGGGCTGCGGGTGACAGACCGCAATAGGCTTGAACGCCAGTGAGAGCGTGGGACTTAAGTCCCCGCTTGAGACCCTAGCCTTTATAGGCTAAGTGCAAACCACCCGTTTGACGGGGGGGGGCGCTTACGCATAGCAATTTGCCTTGGGAGCGAGGGGGAGACTTCCCCCGCATGAGACTTCCCCCGCCGTATCCCCGCCCGTATTCCATAAATCCGGTTTTTGCGCTACAATGGGGCGGTATGAGAAAGCGTATTTTGTTCGTTGCCAGCGAGGAGAGTTTCCTAGTCAATGCGATGGTCAAGAATTTGCAGGGCGCGGGCTATACCGTGCTGAGAAGCCAGCCGGATATCGTGGAGATTTCGCTCAAGGAAGACATGCCCGATATTTTTGTCGTCTATCTGGAGGGCGACCTGAATGCCTTTAACGGTACGCTCAAGTATCTCAAGAAACTCAAGGCAGAGGAGGGGACGGACCGGGTGCTGTACCTTATCGGGAGCACTGCCGAGATTGACGCTGCCTATGAGGTGGTGCCGCGGGGCATGGTGAACGCGGCGTTCGTGCGTCCCGTGAACATGGCGGACGTGATTGCCAAGCTGGACATCCTCATTACGGAGGAGAGCGAGTTCCACGGGAAAAAGCGCATTCTGGTGGTGGACGACGACAGCACGATGCTCCGCACCATGCACAACTGGTTCAGCAAGAAATACGAGGTGTTCATGGCGAATAGCGGCATGAACGCAATCGCGCTGCTTGCGCAGAAAAAGGTAGATGTCATCCTGCTCGACTATGAGATGCCCGTCGTCTCCGGCTTGCAGGTGTTCGAGATGCTCAAGAACGAGCCGCAGACAGCGGGCATTCCGGTGATTTTCCTGACGAGCAAGGACGACAAGGAGACCGTGATGAAAGTGCTTGCCGCCAAGCCGGAGAAATACCTCCTGAAGACGCGCCCCGCCGAGGAGCTGATCAAGAGCGTGGACGATTTTTTCCGGGGAAACTAGGCTTGCGTGGCGCAGTGGGCGTTGCCCGCGCGGGCGGTGGGCGTGCCGGTCCGCAGCATTTCGGTCATGGTGCGCCAGCCGAGCACGGCGCATTTGACGCGGGCGGGCATGTGCGCGATGTCCTGCAACGCGCCCGCTTCGTCCAGCGACTCGATCTGTTCCTGCGTGGCAGTGCCCTGAATCATCGCCATGAAGTTGTCCGCAAGGCGCAGTGCCTCCGTTTCGTCCTTGCCGATAATGCGGTCGAGCATCATGTCCACGGAAGCCTGTGAGATGGCGCAGCCGCTTCCCGTAAAGCTGCCGTCGGTGATTTTTCCGTCCTCGGTTTTGAGGAACAGCGTGATGTCGTCGCCGCAGCTGGGGTTGACTCCCCGCAGCGTGACCGACGCTTCCGGCATTTCCGCCTTGTGCGCGGGGTTGATGTTGTGTTCGTTCAGTATCTCACGGTACAGCGTTTTCAGTTCCATTCGGGTGCCTCGCTCTTACGATAGCGTATTTTAGGATTTAAAGCCACTCCAGGCGCGGATCTGCGCGAGTTTTTCCAGCAGCACGGCGATTTCCTGTTCCGTATTGTAAAAATAGATGCTCGCGCGCGCGCTCGCGGGAACGCCGAGGTATTGTCCGAGCGGCTGCGCGCAGTGATGTCCCGCGCGGATGGCGATGTGTTCGTCGCTCAGGAGGCTCGCGATGTCGTGGGGGTGTACGCCGTCCACGGTGAAGGTGACGATGCCGCTGCGCGCGCTTCCGTCCTTGCTGCCAAGGATATGGAAGTGCGGGAGTTTCTTGATGCCTTCGACCAGCATTTCGCTCAGCGTGTTGTCGTGCTTGGTAATCGTGTCGAATCCCACGGACTGGATATAGCGGACGGCCGCCGCGAATCCCACCGCGTCCCCCGCGCTCACCGTGCCCGCCTCGAATTTGTGCGGCACGTCTGCCCAGGTCGCGCCTTCGGTGGTGACGTACTCGATCATCTCGCCGCCGCGCAGGAACGGGGGCATTGCCTCCAGCAGCGCGCGTTTTCCGTACAGCGCGCCGATGCCCATGGGACCGCAGAGTTTGTGCGCGCTCATCGCGAAGAAATCCGCGCCGAGATCCTGCACGTCCACGGGAATGTGCGGTGCGGACTGCGCCCCGTCCACGACCATGATCGCGCCGTTCTGGTGGGCGAGCGCGGCGATGTGCCGGATCGGGTTCGTCGTGCCGAGCACGTTGCTCGTGTGCGCCACCGACACGATTTTTGTCCGGGGCGTGATTTTCGCGTATTCGCGTTCGGGAATGCTGCCCGTCTCTTTGTCAACGTCCAGAAAAACCAGTTTCGCGCCTTTTTCCTGCACGAGGAACTGCCACGGCAGGATATTTGAGTGATGCTCCATGATTGACACGACGATTTCGTCGCCCGCCTGCACGTTTTGCATACCCCAGGTGTATGCCACGAGGTTGAGCGATTCGGTCGTGTTCCGCGTAAAGACGATTTCGCGGCTGTCGGTGGCGTTGATGAATTTTGCCACGGCGGCGCGCGCGTCTTCGTAGGCTTTGGTCGCCCGCTCGCTCAGGTCGTACAGGCCGCGCAGGGGGTTCGCGTTCTGCGTGGCATAAAAATGCGACATCGCGTGCAGGACGATGAACGGACGCTGCGCCGTCGCTGCCGTATCAAAATACATCAGCCCGCTGTTTTCGCGCGAGGCGTGCTCGTCTATCGCTTTGAACAGGGGAAAATCTGCGCGGAATCGGTTGGTCATGGTGTTGCTTCTCCTTGTTATGAGCAGAACTGTCCGGCTTGCGCCGCGCGAGCCGTTCAGTCGTGCCGCACGGCCGCGATGGTGTCCAAGAACGCGTCGATTTCGGCGATGACTGACGGGTCAGGGATGCGGCGCGCCACGCCCGCGATTTTCGCGCGGCTCATCATCTGCTTTGCCGCCTGCTCGCTGATGCCGCGGCTCTGCATATAGAACAGTTCGTCCGCGCCCAGCCGACCGATGCTCGCGCCGTGCGTGCCGGAAACGTCTTCCTCGCCGCACAGGATAATCGGAATGGACTTGTTGACGGCGGCGGGGGAAAGCAGCAGCGTCTCTTCCTGCTCGTCGCCGGTCGCGCCCGCGCAGCCGCGCTGGAAGTCGATCGTACCCCGGTAGACTTTTGCCGCCTCGTCGCCGATGACTCCTTTTACGGTCATCTGCGTGTCGGTTTTTGCGCCCTGGTGCCGGACGACGTAGTTCATGTCCAGTAGCTGCGCCGCGTGGCAGTGGTAGGCGGTGTCGCTTTTGAACGACGACTGGTCGCCCGCGAGCGTCACGCCCACGCCCGCGTAGGTTTTCGCGCCGCCGAGTTCGATCTGCGTGAGCGTCATGCGCGCGCCTTCCTCGCAAAAGACTGCCGTGTCGTCAAGGTGCGTGCAGCGCGCGCCGAGCAGGTTCACTTTGATGAGATGCACGTCCGCGCGCGCTTGCGCCCAGATTTGTGTCTGCACCGCGAGCAGTCCGTCTGCGTCCGCATGTCCGCCGCCTGTCGCGTATACCATGATGACGGTGAGTTTCGCGTCCGGCTCGGCGACGATGAGCTGGCGGTCGGTGAATGTCTTTCCCCGTCCGGGAAAAAAACGAGAGGTGACGGGCTGTTCGATATGCGCGCCTTTTTTTGCGGTGAGTGTTACCGTCATTTGTGTGCCGAATGTGTCGATGAATTCGCTCGCCTCGCTGCCGAGTCCGCCCGGCATGGCGCGCACGTGTTCCGGCAGGAGGTCGTCTGTTGTGGCGACCGCTTTGCAGGTGAACGCGTCCGTGCCGTCCTGCAGTCCGCTCACGGTGCTCGTGCCGCCGAACGCCGCCACGTCCGCCGTGAGCGTGGCGCGGTTCAGCCTGAGCCAGTTCCAGGTGAGCGCGGGAATGGTGTTGATGTTGTCGTATCGTATCGTCCGTGCCATTACAAATTTCCTTTCATCTCAAGCCGGATGAGGTTGTTCATCTCCACGGCGTATTCGAGCGGCAGTTCCTTGCTGACGGGGTTCGCGAAGCCGCTCACGATCATCGTGCGCGCTTCTTCCTCGCTGATGCCCCGGCTCATCAGGTAGAACACCGCGTCGTTGCTGATTCTGCCGATTTTTGCCTCGTGTCCCACGTCGCAGTCGTCCGTGTGGATTTCCATGGCGGGGATTGTGTCGCTCCGGCTTTGGCTGTCGAGCATGAGGCTTTCGCAGGAGACGCTCGCCTTGCTGCCGGCCGCGTTTTTGGCGATGTAAATGGCGCTGCGGTAGGTGGAGATGCCGCCGCTTTTGCTGATCGATTTGGTAGTGATGACGCTTGACGTGTTCGGCGCGAGGTGTACCATTTTTGCGCCCGTGTCGAGGTTCTGGTCCGCGCCCGCAAACGTCACGCCCGTGAATTCCGCGCGGCTGTTCGCGCCGACCAGATTGCTCTGGGGGTACAGGTAGCTGACGTGCGAGCCGAACGAGCCGGAGACCCATTCGATTGCGCCGCCTGCTTCCACGCGGGCGCGCTTGGTGTTCAGGTTGTACATGTTCTTTGACCAGTTTTCCACGGTGGAATAGCGCAGCCGCGCGTTTTTCTTGACGTACAGCTCCACGCAGCCCGCGTGCAGGTTCGCCACGTTGTATTTGGGGGCGGAGCAGCCTTCAATAAAGTGCAGGTCCGCGCCTTCGTCCACGATGATCAGCGTGTGCTCGAACTGTCCCGCGCCCTTTGCGTTCAGGCGGAAATAGGACTGCAACGGCACTTCGACCTTCACGCCCTTCGGCACGTAGACAAAACTGCCCCCCGACCAGACCGCGCCGTGCAGCGCGGCGAATTTGTGGTCGTTCGGCTTGACCAACTGCATGAAATGCTCGCGCACCATGTCGGCATAGTCGCCGCGCAGGGAGCTTTCAAAATCCGTGTAGACCACGCCGCTTTTTGCCACTTCGTCCTGCACGTTGTGGTAGACCAGCTCGCTGTCGTACTGCGCGCCCACGCCGGCGAGCGACGTGCGCTCCGCCTGGGGAATGCCCAGCTTTTCGAACGTGTCCTTGATGTCGTCGGGAACGTCCTCCCAGGTTGTCTGCATTTTGGTGTTGGGGCGCACGTAGGTGGCGATTTCGTTGATGTTCAGCGCGCTGATGTCCGGCCCCCATTCGGGAACGCGCAGCTCGTTGTAGAGCTTCAGCGATTCGAGCCGGAATGCGCGCATCCAGTCGGGGTCGTTCTTGTCCTCGCTCAGCTGCCGCACGATCGCTTCGGTCAATCCCGCCTTGTTGCGGTACGCCCCGCGCTCCTCGTTGCGGAAATCGTAGGGCGAGGCATCCGTCGTGCGGATAGTGTCTTTCTCTGTCATGCTGCCTCCGTCGATGCCCCATCATACCGCGTTTCAGGGGAAAATGCAATTTCACTTCGCCGAATCCGCCCGCTGGGCGGAAGTTAGGTTTTTCGGCAAGCCGAAAACCTCCGCTGGGCGAAAAGTAAGCCGTTCGACGAGCCGAATTCGTCCGCTGAGCGAAAAGCAAGCCGTTCGGCAAGCCGAAAATGTCCGCTGAGCGGAAAACGGGTCGTTCGGCAAACCGAATTTCTCCGCTGGGCGGAAAGCAAGCCGTTCGACGAGCCGAATTCGTCCGCTGGGCGAAAAGCAGGTCGTTCGGCGAGCCGTGCTGCTCCACTGAGTGAATTTCTCCTACCGTGGCGGGTCGCACAATTTGGCGGGAGATCTCAATCTATTTCGCAATCATGTAGACCAGCGAGCCTGTCCTGCTTGCGATGAAGCCGTGGTTTATGGTCATCAGCCACGAGACCTCTCTTTCGGCTTCTGTGCTTCCGAAATTACGACCTATGAAATACTCTTTGATTTTGTTCCGTGTCCAGTCGTGCTTTCCCTCGGTCAGCGACGATGAGATTTGCGACCATTGTGACGAAGTGAATTCAAGGCGCACATAATATCCGTCGTTCAGAGTTGTGTTGAACGCTGACTGAAATTCCGAATAAGTTGTTATGTCTGTCCAAACGGTATAGATGTCCTCTTCGCCGGAATCTGCGCAACCTGCGAGAAAAAGGCAGATCAGAATCGCTAGCAGAAAGTGCGAGAAGCGTTGTCTGTTTTTTTTCATAAAATCCTCCGTAATGTATGGTGTTTGTCGAGCCGTGTGCGTTCAGTCCGCGAACTGCTCGAATCCTTTTTCGCTGATTGCTGCTACCAGTGAGCCGTCGCCTGTCTTGACGATCTTTCCCTTGACGAGCACGTGCGTGTAGTCCACGTGCAGGCTTTCCAGGATTTTTGCCGAATGGGTGATGACGATGAGCGCGCCGTTCTGCCGCTTCTGGTATTCCTGAATGCCCTTGCTGACCGTGCGCACCGCGTCCACGTCAAGTCCGCTGTCGGTTTCGTCAAGGATGGCGAGTTTGGGATTGAGCATCAGCAGCTGCAAGATCTCGCTTTTCTTGCGCTCGCCGCCGCTGAAGCCCACGTTCAGGTCGCGGCTCGCGTATGCTTCGTCCAGGTGCAGCAGCTCCATCGTCGCCTTGAGCTGCTTCTGGAACTGGAATAATGAGACGCGCTCGCCCGTCACCTGCCGCAGGGCGTTGCGGATAAAGCTTTCCAGCGTGATGCCCGGCACTTCGAGCGGGGACTGGAACGACAGGAAGATGCCTTTTGCCGCGCGTTTGTCCGTCCCCAGCGCGGTGATGTCCTCGCCGTCAAACAGGATGCTTCCGCCGGTCACCGTGTAGTGCGGGTGTCCCATGAGCGTGTAGCCGAGCGTGCTTTTTCCCGCGCCGTTCGGTCCCATGAGGACGTGCGTCTCTCCCGCGCCGACCGACAAGCTGATGCCGTCGAGCACCTGTTTTTCTGCAATGCTGACCGAAACGTCCTGGACGCGCAACAATGTATCTGCCATATCCTTTTCCTTGCAAGCGATGTTTTCGGCACATAGTCTATCAGAAAATGACGATTTGGGGTAGAGCCGTCGCATTGAAAAAATCATGCATAAGCCGCGGGAGAATGTTGATAACGGTTGCTTTGGTATGGTATAATATCTCATTCTATGGATTATGGAAAGGATTGGAGACTTTATGAAAAGACTAATTAAAGGTATTTTATTCGGTGCATTTATTTGCTTATGTTTTTTCGGGTGTGATAATGCTGTGGTTGATGATGGTAATTTGGAGAGTGTCAATTTTGACAATATTTCGTATTCCTCTGAGGCTTCAAGAGTTACAGGAAATCTTTTTGCTCTTAATATTAAAACATGCGAAAAAGCAGTTGATGCGGTTTCAGCTTATGTGGACGAACCGACAGCTGCCCGTATGGCCTTCGGTGAGGTGGATTTTAATGATATCGAGAAACTTCTTCCTTCAGATTTATCTTCTTTAAAGAGGTCTGTTTCAAAGGGGGCGCGTACCGTTGAAGAAGTAGAGATAACACTTTGATTCAATTCAGGGAATTCTGACAACTGCAATTCTTAATGAAGTAGCGGACGGAAAAGATGTTAATGATGTTCTTGCTTCAATTGAGAAAGATATATCTTCATTGAATCTTGAATCTAAAGAACGGGCTGTAACACTTAAATCTACTGCATATTGGCCAAATGGAACTGTGTATTATCGTTGGGGTTCTATTACAGAAGAACATAAAAAACTTATGCAGAATGCAATGAATATTTGGACTAACGCAACAGACAAAAAAATTACTTTCAGTGAGCTTGAAGACAACGGATGGATTAATTTTACATTGGCGATTCGAATAAGAGGCTGTGTTGTTTACAATACAAAAAAAACTCTCTCCTGGTATAGCGGGAAATTCTTATATTGGCTGTATCGGAGGAAAAGCGGATTTGAATCTTTCATCAACGCTTGGAGAAAATCAATATGTTAGGACTCCTGTTCACGAACTTGGACATGCACTTGGACTTCGGCATGAACAAACTCGTTATGATCGTGATAATTATATTGAAATTTCTGCTCAAGAAGCAAGCGATTCTGTGAATTATGGAAAAATTCCGCTTTCAATAAGTGGCTGGAGATGGGAATCAAGAACGATAAAAATAGGTTTCTGTAGGATTACACTTTGGTATCCTGCTTTTTGGAAAAGTGAATATAGTTGGCAATCGGATAGTTTTGATTTTGAATCCGTGATGCTTTATTCAGGACTTAAAGTGAAATCCGATAAAAAAGCTCAGAACAATGGATATGATTATACAAGATCTTATTCACTCCCATCTAAAAAAGACATTGCGATGATTAAACGAATGTACTGATTTTCGGAGTGAATTTGTGAAGAACAAAATATTTTCGCTATGCATTGCTTCGGCAGTTTTGTGTTTTACGGGATGCTCCGGGGCTGAACCTGCGTGGGAGCCAAGTTTTAAATACGTTGTCGAATTGAATATTTCGAATGAAAGTTCTGCGGCGAAAACCGTCATGGCGGAAGCGTACATACTTTATGATGATTACGCCGAAAAACTGTATGATTGCGAACCTTTGTCTGTTCCGGCGAAAGATTCTTGCAAATACGTCCGTACCATCGCAAACGCTTTGTGTGCGCCGCCGCACCTTTCGCACCTTTTTAAAATCGGCGAAACATATTTTGCGGGATTCGATGGGAACGTCAACGTGCGGATTGATACTGCAAAGTCAAATCTGGGTTCTGTAGATTGGTCAGAAAGCGAATGTCCGGTGATTAGTTATGAAGGCAAACGTTTTATCGCAAAAGAAAATGCTGCAATAAAACTTATGTACGAAGTGATTATTAAAAACGAAGCCGATATTCCCGAAACGGAAAAAGACGATTATTCCGACGGCATAAAAATTACAATAAAGAATCCCTAACACTTACATGAAAGAACATCTGCCATGCTACACTACAAATCGCCAATACTGGCTAAAAATAATGGTTTCTCATGCGTAAGCCGTGTTGGGGTAGAGCCGTCGCATTGAAAAAATCTTCGTTCCGCGGTACAATGAACGCATGAGTTTACCGCGGTTATCGGGCATCTTGTTGCACCCCACGTCACTGCCGGGGTCGTATGGCATCGGCACGTTAGGAAAGAGCGCGTTTGCGTTCGTCGATTTTTTGGAACGCGCGCGCGTCCGGCTGTGGCAGGTGCTGCCGCTCGGACCGACGGGATACGGTGACAGCCCGTACCAGTCGTTCTCCACGTTCGCGCTCAATCCGCTGCTGATTGACTGCGATCTGCTGAGCGAGCGTGGCTGGGCGCGTCCGACCGACATCGTGCCGCCGTCGTTCATCAAAGCGAAAGGCGACGTTGACTTTGGCGCGGTCGTCTGGTGGAAAATGCCCGTGCTCCGCACGTGCGCCGAGTATTTCCTTGACCACGCGAACGACGCGGACAAAGCCGATTACGCGGCGTTCTGCAAGAAAAATCGGTACTGGCTCGACGATTACGCGGCGTTCATGAGCATTAAGACGCACCACGACTTGCAGGCGGCGGCCGAAAGCGAAAAAAAAGGCGCGTCCGTGCCGGGAACCTGGAACGTCTATTGGAAAAAAGACCTTGCGGGGCACGACAAGTCCGCCATAGCGGCTTGGGACAAGGCGCACCGCGAGGAAATTGAGCACTACAAGGTGATACAGTTTTTTGCCGCCGCGCAGTGGCAGACGCTCAAGGCGTATGCGAACGGCAAGGACATCGCGATTGTCGGGGACATCCCGATTTTCGTCGCGTCCGACAGCGCGGACGTGTGGGCGAATCAGCCGCTCTTCCAGCTGAACAAGCGGGGCGTTCCGCGCTGCGTCGCGGGCGTTCCGCCGGATTATTTCAGCGCGACGGGGCAGCTGTGGGGAAATCCGCTGTACGACTGGGCAGCGATGAAGGCGGACGGCTATCAATGGTGGATTGCCCGCATCAAAAGACAGCTTGAATTGACCGACTACGTGCGGATTGACCATTTCCGCGGGTTTGAGTCGTACTGGGCAGTGCCGTATGGGAATCCCACGGCGGAGCAAGGCATCTGGAAAAAAGGACCGGGGCGCGCGCTGTTTGCGGCGATACGAAAGGCACTCGGCGACCTGCCGCTCATTGCCGAAGATTTGGGCGTGATTACCGATGCCGTGCGCGACCTGCGCGACGGTCTGGGGCTGCCCGGCATGAAAATCTTGCAGTTCGCGTTTGACGAGAACGAATGCCGCGCCGGAAACCTGGTGAACGCATTCCTGCCGCATGCCTATGACAAACCCTGTGTCGTCTACACGGGGACGCATGACAACGACACCACGCAAGGCTATCTGGAATCGATTGGCGACGACAAACTTGCGCTGATCGCTTCGTATGTGCGCGGCGAATCCGTGGACGCGGAGCGGGCAAAGAAACTGCGGAAAAACGGCGCGCTGCTGCGCGGTCTGATTGCGCTGGCGTTCTCTTCGACGGCGCAGTTCGCAATCATTCCCTTGCAGGACGTGTACAGGCTCGGCACGAAAGCGCGCATGAACATGCCGAGCACGAGCGGCAAGAACTGGTCGTGGCGCATGACGGATGCCATGCTCGCGGGTGAAAAGGCGGACGTGGCAGCCGCGTGGCTTGCCGAGCTGGCGGTGCTGTACGGGCGCAACGGGGCGGAGCGATGAATGCAAGCCTCAGGTCGCTGGGCGACCTTTTTTTCACGTTCTTCAAGATTGGTTTGTGTACGTTCGGCGGCGGCATTGCCATGCTTCCCGTCCTGGAAAAAGAGCTGGCCGAAAAACGTGACTGGACGACGAGCGGCGAATTGCTCGACTATTTTGCGATCGGGCAGAGTACGCCGGGCATCATCGCGGTGAACGTGGCGACGTTCGTGGGCTACAAGCGGGCGGGCGTGGTCGGCGGGTGTGTCGCCACGTTCGGCATGGTCTTTCCGTCAATCATTATCATCACGGTGATCGCGAAGTGCATCGCCAATTTCAGTGAGATTGCCTGGGTGCAGCGGGCGTTGCGCGGCATCAATGTGTCGGTCGCGGCGATTCTGACGGTTGCCGTGTACACGTTCGCTAAAAAATCGGTCAAATCCGCGTTCGGATTTGTCCTGCTTGCGGTCTCGTTCGCGCTCATTTTTTTCTTGGGCGTGAATACGCTGTGGGTGATTTTCGGCAGCGCGTTCCTCGGCGTTCTGGTCGCGGCGGTGCGGGGCGATTTTCGGAAACACAAGGCGGGCGCGGAGCCGCCGGAGGCGGAGCATGACTGAGTTTATCGTCACGCAGATTCAGTCGCAGTCGGCGATGGGCTTGCTCTGCCTTGTCGCCGTGTTTTTTTACGTGGGACTGATTACGATTGGCGGCGGGCAGGTCGCCATTACGATCATGCAGCAGGTGCTGGTAGAACAGTTCAAGCTGATTGACGGCGCGTTTTTTTACAATATGGTCGCCATTTCGGAGAGTACGCCCGGACCGATCGGCATCAACATCGCCACGTACATCGGGACGGAGCTGTACGGCGTGTGGGGCGGTTTCTTTACCACGCTCGGCGAAGTGCTGCCCTCGCTCATCTGCATTATGATTATCGCGCGGTTTTTCGGCTCGTTCTCGGAGAAAAAGGGCGTGCAGGCGGCGTTCGCCACATTGCGTCCGGCGGTTTCCGGCGTGATTGCGGTGGCGGCGGCAAAAATCGTCATCATCGCGCTGTTCGTCGTGCATCAGGGCTTTGTGCTTTCTGCCCCGGCCACCTGGAACGACAGCGTTCACCTGTACGCTGTCAACGCCGTGTTCTACGTGCTCGCGCTGTTCGTGCTGCTCAGGACGAACGTGCATCCGGTGTTCGTCGTGCTTGCGGGCGCGGTTTTTGGCGTGATTTTCTGCTAGCGGTTTTCGCAATCCGTGGTATAATCAACCTATGAGTACACACATCAACGCGCCGGAGGGCGCAATCGCTCCTCATGTCCTGCTTCCGGGCGATCCGTTGCGGGCGAAATTCATTGCGGAGCATTTTTTGGAGCATGCGACGTGCTATAACGAGGTGCGCGGTATGTTCGGCTTTACGGGAGCGTACAAAGGTGTGCCGGTGAGCGTGCAGGGAACGGGCATGGGGCAGCCGTCGCTTTCGATTTATGCGACGGAGCTGTTCAAATGTTACGGCGTGCAGACGGCAATCCGCGTGGGAACGTGCGGCGCGGTGAGCGAAAGGACGCGGCTGCGCGACACGATTATCGTCAACGCCGCCTGCTCGGACTCGGCGCTTTTGAATCAGCGGTTCGGCGGTTTGCATTTTGCGCCCACGGCGCATTTTGACTTGGTGCGGGTGGCGGACAAGATTGCCGCGGAGCGGGGCATCCGCTATGCGGTCGGCTCGGTCGCGTCCAGCGATTTGTTCTATGACAAGAACGAGAACTGGAAGACCTGGGCGGCATACGGCGTGCTCGGCATTGAGATGGAGTGCGCGGAGCTTTTTACGCTCGCGGCGGAATACGGGCGGCGCGCGCTCGCCATTATGACCGTGAGCGACCATATCCTGCTCGGCGGCGCGACCACGGCGGAAGAACGGCAGACGACGTTCACCACGATGATAAGCGTCGCGCTGGACACTATCGTGGCTGCATGTTAGGGCGCGTTGATGACGATGATGTCGCCTGTGCCGCTGAGCGTAACGTCTTCTCCGGCAGCGAGCGCGAAAATCTGTTCTTTTTGAAAGGCAAGGCGTTGGGTGCTGCCGCCGGGCTTTTGTGCGGCTATCGTGCCGTTTCCTTCGGCAATGAACACGAGCTGCCCGTTTTTTTCGCATCGCAACGTGAGACGGCCGGACACGCTGCGTTTCTGGAGCGAAAAGTAGGCGCAGGAAAAGGTGTCCTGCATGGGCGCAATCGGCGCGCGCTCGGCGTGGCGGACGCTCGCGAGTCCTTTTTCGACGTGCAGCGCGCGCGGTCGTCCCCAGTCGTACAGCCGGTAGGTGATGTCACAGCTTTGCTGGACTTCAAGCAGGCGCAGTCCGCCGCCAATGGCGTGGACGCTTCCGGCGGGAATGAACGCAAAGTCGCCTTTCTTTACCGGAACGCAGTGCAGCTTGCTTTCAAGCGTGTTGGTCTGAATCGCCTGCCGCAGTTCTTCCGTGGTACAGTTTTTTTTCAGCCCGTAGACAATCTGTGCGCCCGGCGTTGCGTCAAGCACGTACCAGCATTCCGTCTTGCCGCATGCCCCGACTCCCTCAAGTTGTGCCGCCGTCGCGTCGTCGGGATGCACCTGCACGGAAAGCGTGTCGTTCGCCTGGATAATCTTGACGAGCAGCGGAAAGTCTCCCGCCAGTTCCGCAAAGTCGTCCTGTCGGCTGCCGGGGAACGTTGAGGCGATCCAGTCTTCGTATCCCCAGATTTTTTCGGAGTGGATCGGCGTGAGCGCGAGCATCAGTTTTCCCAGAGTTTTGCCGGGTAGTAGCCTGCCGCGATTTTTTTGGCGATTTCGTCCTTGACCAGCGGTTTGTCTTCCGGGTATGTCATGCCGAACCAGGTCTCTTCGCTCGTAAATACTTTTAGCCTGCCTTCGCCATGCCGGATGATGTCGCTTGCCGCTACGGGAAGGAGCGCCTCCGCCTTTGCCTCGCCCAGCTTGGTCGCCTTGAAGTCGTCCCAGTATGCCTGAAAACTGGCGAACGCGCGGGGCGTGAAGCCGAAGAAATTCATGCTCACGGTTTCTTTGCCCGTCATCGGGACGAGCGTTCCGTCCAGCTCGGACACGATGTCGTTCCCGCTGAAATGGTCGCCCGTGTAGTAAATCTTGGTGTTTTCGGTGATCGACGTGAGGTAGCCGCCTTCGGTCTGTGCCACGCCCCGGCTGACCGAACCGTTGCGGCTCATCGTGTTGCCCAGGATATAGCCGACCATCGCGTGGTCGGTGCAGTCGTTGTCAATTGAGGCAAGATACGTGCCGAGCGTCTCGAACGCAGAGCGTCCGTAATAGTCGTCGGCGTTGATGACCGCAAACGGCTCGTGGATTTTTTCCTGCGCGCACAGCACGGCGTGGATCGTACCCCACGGCTTGGTACGCGCGGCGGCTTTTTTCTGCTCGTCCGCCGTCAGCAGCGAGTCGAGGCTCTGGAACACGTATTCCGCGTCGAAATTTTTTGCCACGCGGTCAAACAGCCGTGCGCGGAAATCGTGCTCGATGTCTTTTCTGATGATATAGACGACTTTGCCGAAGCCGCTTTTTTGTGCGTCAAAGGTGGAAAAGTCAAGCAGGCATTCTCCGTGCTGACCCACTGCGTCAATCTGCTTTACGCCGCCGTAACGGCTTCCCATTCCCGCTGCCAGAACAAGCAATGTCGGTTTCATTCGTATCTCCTTACGGTGCAGTCTTATCGTCCATGATAGCATCTTCTGCCCCGGAAGTAAAGGTTTCGTCGGTTTCGTCCGCCGGTGCTTCTGCGGGCTGGGGCTTTTTGGGCGGGGCGATGCGCTTGAGCGTGCCCGTTATGGTCAGCACGCCGTCCGCGAATGCCGTCTTGAGCGTGCCGTCCCAGATCGTTTCCGCGCTCTCGTCATAGTCGTCCGGCACGAACGGCACGGTTTCCCATGCGATACGTGTTCCGTCTGTTTCTGCCGCCGCGCCCGCATTGGACACGAATTCCGGCTTCAGCGTAAATGTGCCCGCCGTGTTGTCTGCGAGGTGCTCCGCAAGGGCAAAGCCGGTGCGCGTGTGCAGCCGTCCTTTTTCGTCCGTGGTGATTCGGTAGGCGTTCCCGCGGTGCATGAACGAAATGGTCAGCCGCGCACCGTCTTTTGTCACGGCAAGGTCATCGGCCTGCGCCTGCGCGGCGGGGCTGACGGCAAACAGCAGGAGCGCGTACAGTCCTTTGGGGAACGCCTTTTTCTTGCCCGGCTCCTGCAACGCGCGCAGCGATTTGGTCGATTGTGCGACCGACGCGCCCGTCACCGCGTCGAACCGGTCGGCAGTCTTTGTGCCGTTCGTCTGCCAGCGCAGGAAATTCTTGCCGTCGTCCGCGGCCGTGTTGTAGCGGAACGCGATGCTGAGTTTTTCGGCGGAATAGGCCGATGCCGCGCAGAGCAGGAGAAAAAGGCAGGCAAGGTTTTTCATAGGAAAAGCATACCGCTGCGCGCGGGGGCGGTCAAGCGTTTTGCCGGGCGTTCGTTTTTAAGCCTTGCCCCGCGCGGTGTTTTCGGGTACAATCAATGCGATGACAGCACTGAAATACAAGCGCAATTTTTGTATCGTTGCGCATATCGACCACGGAAAATCGACCCTTGCGGACCGGCTCATTCAGAAGGCAAAAATCATCGACGACCGTCAGATGAAAAATCAGATTCTGGACAACATGGACATTGAGCGCGAGCGCGGCATTACGATAAAAAGCCAGGCGGTGACGATTCCGTACCACGCCAAGGACGGGCACGACTACGAGCTTAACTTTGTTGACACGCCCGGTCACGTGGACTTTTCGTATGAGGTGAGCCGCGCGATTGCGTCGTGCGAGGGCGCGCTGCTGCTGATTGACGCTTCGCAGGGCGTGGAAAGCCAGACGGTCAGCAACTTGTACCTGGCGATGGAGCAGGATCTGGAAATCGTGCCCGTCATCAACAAGATTGACCTGCCGTCGGCGGACATTCCTGCCATAAAACAGCAGATTGACCACGACCTTGGCTTGGACGCTGCCGATGCCGTTCCCGTGAGCGCGAAGACCGGCGCGGGCATTGACGACTTGATGGAAGCGATCGTGACGAAATTCCCCGCGCCCGGCGGCGACCCGGACGGGCGGACGCAGGCGCTTATCTTTGACTGCCATTACGACGAGTACCGTGGGGTCATCATTCATATCCGCATTATGAACGGGCGCATCAAAAAAGGCGACACGATTCGTTTTATGCACAGCGGCACGGAATACAAGGTGGAGCAGGCGGGGATTTTCAAGATCAAGTACGAGGAGACGGGCGTGCTTGAGGCGGGCGACGTAGGATATATCGTTTCGGGCGTGAAGACGGTGAGCGACGTGCGCGTAGGCGACACGGTGACGCTTGCCGACAATCCCGCCGATGATCCGCTCGCCGGTTTTAAGGAAGTCAAGCCGGTCGTGTTCTCATCGATTTATCCGATTGATTCCAACGACTACGAGGAACTCAAGGACAGCATGGAAAAGCTCAAGCTGAACGACGCGAGCCTTGTCTTTGAGAAGGACAATTCGGTCGCGCTTGGGAACGGCTTCCGCTGCGGTTTTCTGGGGCTGCTGCACTTGGAAATCGTGGAGGAGCGGCTGGAGCGCGACTACGGGCAGGCGGTCATCTTTACCGCGCCGAGCGTCCGCTACCGGATTACGCTGACCAACGGCGGCGAAATGACGATTGACAACCCCACGGAGTTTCCTGAGGGGCGCATTCAGCGCGCCGAGGAGCCGTATATCCGCGCTTCGATTATTACGCCGGCGGAATATATCGGTCCGATCGTGTCGCTCTGTGTGGAAAAGCGCGGCGAGCAGAAGAACATGCAGTACCTGGACGAAAAGCGCGTGGAGCTTGTCTATGAGATGCCGCTTGCCGAAGTCCTGTTTGACTTTTACGACCGGCTCAAAAGTTACAGCCGCGGGTATGCGTCCTTTGACTACGAGGTAATCGATTACCGCGACACCGATTTGGTCAAGGTTGACATTCTGATTAACGGCAAGGGCGTGGACGCGCTCAGTTTGCTTTCTTACAAGCCGTCGGCGACCGCGCGCGCGCGCAAAGTCTGCGAGCGGCTCAAGGATGAGATTGCCCGCCAGCAGTTCAAGATCGCCATTCAGGGGGCGATCGGAAGCCAGATTATCGCGCGCGAGACGGTGAATCCCGTGCGCAAGGACGTTTTGGCAAAATGCTACGGCGGCGACATCACGCGCAAGCGCAAGCTGCTCGAAAAGCAGAAAGAAGGAAAGAAGCGCATGAAAATGGTCGGCAACGTGGAGCTGCCCCAGAGCGCGTTCCTTGCGGTGCTCAAAGAAAAAGAAGACTAGCGCGCCGCCGCCCGCTGTATGTCTTTTAGGAAAAAATCGATTTCGCTGCGCACACGCTTCAGAAAACTGAGGTCGTCCACATTGCACTGGTAGCCGTCGGGAAAATGCAGGTACAGGTATTCGCGCCGCGCCAAAAGCTGCGCGATTTCTTCTCGCACGGTCATACCGGTCGATTTGACGCGATCGCCGTGCATCAGCAACGATTTCAGCCGTTCCAATGCGGCGTTTTCCTGCGCAAAAAAAGCATCGACCGCCTGCTGCACATTGTCTGTATACGTTGCTTCGCTCTTTATCCGGGGATATGCAACCGGCGGCGCGTCTGCGATAGCGTCCGCGCGCGCAATGCCGAGCGCAAGACCGCTCTTGCCAAGGTCGAACAGGTTTTCGGCACTGCCAAAAAATCCCGCGAACTGCCGCGCGTAGCCGCTCAGGGCTTTGTCCGTGCAGACAATGCCGTTTTTTCCCGGCACGAACCGTGCGCCCGGTCGGAACGCGGCATCATAGTTTGCGGCGGGCATGAGGCGGTTTGCCGCAATCAGCCGCGCGGTGTGGGCGGACGCGCCGCGGGTATGCGTCGCGCCGGGCGAAAATGAAAAATCCAGTCCCGTCACGTACACGGGAACGGCAGCGGTTGCCCGCAGGTTGAGCGCAAGGTAGGTTGCCGTCAGCCCGACCGAACCCAAGGCCGGCACGTCCGGCGGCAGCAGTCCGCGCGCGCGCAGGTCGGCAAGAAACCGTGTGTCCGCAAACTGCGATGCGATATAGCTCACTGCTCCTGCCGTGTGCGCTGTCACTTGCCGTCGCGACGACAGGTCGGCGAACAGCGTTATGTCCAATCCCGTGCAGCCGATGTACGCTTTTTCTATGGCGAGCTGGCTTTCTACGGCGACGACGGCATGTGGCACAATGCCGTTTGCCACAAGCACGGGCAGCGCGGCATCGACGGCAAGCACAAAATACGATTTCCATGTGTCGTGCGGAGTCTCCGCAATCGTCTGCCCTGCGCTTTCTCCCGCGCCAAAGACGACAATCGGGCGGTCAACGCTTTTGAGGAACGACGCAAGCGGCACGGAGCGGGGGAGGGCGGCGAGGTTGCGCAACACATTCCGGGAGAAAAGCCGCCCCAGTTTGGTGAGCGTGATTCGGTTTTTCCAGAACGATGCGATGGCGTTTTCCGCCGCAAAGGCAATCTGCTGGTATTGGTCTGCGTGGAATGCCATGCCGCCGCTCATCTCAAGCAGAATCGCGCGGCGGAACGAATGGATTGGCGGCAGCGAAACGCTCTGTGACCTGCCCGCGGCAATGATTTCCACGATGTCAAGGATTTCTTCGCGGCGTAGCAGTGCGACGGGCGGTTGGTCGCCATGTTCCACTTGCCACTGCGCGAGGATATTCCGCAGTTCTGCCGCCGCCACGTCGTGCAGGTTTTCGTCCGCTTCAATGCCGAGCACAAAGCAGTCGGCGGGCAGTTTTGCGAGCAGTTCGCTCAAGCCGTACCACAGGCACGGCGACGCGCACAGGATAAGCGTATGGGGCAGCACGGTCAGCCGCGCGACGGTCTGCACGATTGCCTTTTGCGGCGCGTATTTGGAATAGAGCAGGCGGTTTCGGTAGGAAAGAGAAAAGCCCTGACCAGTGCGTACCAGGCAGGGCTTTTGCGTGATGTCAGGCAAACGGCACTCCCGCGTCAGTCTGCCACGACATTCTGTGAGATAAACTCGTAGACGTTGCTTTTGATGTCGCGGCCGTCAAACTGCTTCGTCTGGAACAGCGCGACATCGTAGTTTTGGCACTCGGCCGCCGCCGCAGTTTTGTCCGCATCCGTCACAGGGGCGGTTTGTTCGCCGGTCAATTTGAGCACCAGCACGTTTTCTCCCAGCACGATCGGCTCTGAGATTTCGTTGGTTTTCAGCGCGAACGCCGTCTGCAAGAAATGTTCGTTCCTGCTCGCGCCATTCAGTTCCGCAATGTCTGACGGCACGTCCGCTTCGCGCAACGCATTGCCGTAGTTCAGCGCGAACGCCGGGACGGCGATTTTGGCGACTTTGAATTTTCGGCTTGCCGTGTCAAAACTGGTGGTAACCGCGTCCGCCGCAAAATCTTTGGCGAGGTTGACATAGTACGTTTCGGCAATGCCCGCTTCGTGCGTGTCAAGATAGTTGCGCACCACGTCGATATTCTCTTCCACGTTCAGCTGGTTCAAGCCGCGCTTTTCGTTGCGGCGGAACAGCGCGTAACTGTTGTTCGCCGTCTGAATGACACCGCTCACCGCGCCGACATCCAAATCGATGACCGCGTTGAATTCGCCCTCGTCCGGGATAATTTCCTTGATTTGATATTCGTAATGCGACGTCAGCTTGCCGTCCGCGTCCGTATAATACTGCTGCGAGAATTCGCTCAGCGCGTCGTCAAACGTCAGCTCGTTGTTCGTAATCTGCGCGAGCAGTTTTTCGGCCTCCGCCTTGCTGTCCACCGTAATGACGCTCACGTCGTGCGTGTTGAACAGGTCGTAGTGGTCAACGCCGTAGGCAATCACTTCCTGATCGGGGTACGCCGTCTTGTTCCACGCCACCAGGTCGAATGAGCGTTTTTCCGTGCCCATCGCCGCCAGGAATTCCTGTTCCGCGTCCGAGGCTTTCAGCCCGTACAGGGCGTAGCCGCCCAAGGTGTTCGGCGCTTCGAACTGCGCCTGCTGCATATACGTGAAATAATTCTGCATACAGGTCAGCCCGATAAAATATGCGTCCTGCGTGTGGCGGTCCGTGCCGAAATAATCGTCGAAATAATGCTGCCAAATGAGACGGTTCGTCACGTCCTTGCGGAGGTCGTTGCGCTGCGACTCGGAGACGGCGTTGTACAGCCGCGCCGAATAGCCGTTCCCATCGGAAAAATACGGGAGCATTTCACGCGAAATCGCAATCGCGCTCGGCGCATAGCCCGACTGCTTCACCGCCGCCGCGGCAGACAGGAACGAGATTGCCGCATTGAATGCATTGCTGTACATCTGATAGTAAATGCTGCTGCGGAAATATTTCTGCTGCGCGGCAGGATATTGGTCAACTTGGCTCAGCTGCTCTTTGTACAGCGCGTCGAACACGGCGAGCGAATTCGCGACCGGCGTGCCGGGAATCAGCTCGATTTTCTTGCCGTCGTAAGAGCCGAGCGAATACGCGCTCCCCGACGTGCGGTCGAGCATGGACGGAACGAAAATGAACGTAATCGCGGAAAGAATCAGGACTACTACCGAGCCGATGTACAGAAGTGTTCGTTTCATAGACGGGCATTTCCCCTTTTGTCAGTAATCAACAAACCCCGACGCTCTGCGTCGGCGTATGTTGTTCTTATAAGGTATCGCAGTCGGGTTTTATACCCTTTATACGACGCAGGGCGTCGGGGTATTAAACCCTCCGCACGAATAAAAAAGCCCCGTGTGACACGAAGCCTGTAAGTCGGGCAAGGCGGATTTGAACCGCCGACCTCTACGTCCCGAACGTAGCGCGCTACCAGCTGCGCTATTGCCCGTAATAGTGAAAAAAAGACCCGCTCGGTGAGCGGGCTGAAAACGGGAGCGAAGGGGCTCGAACCCTCGATCTCCGGCGTGACAGGCCAGCGCGATAACCAGCTTCGCTACGCCCCCGTGATGTTTTCTACTCTACCAAAAATATCGTGCTTGTGTCAAGCGGGGTAACCCGATAAATCAAAAAATATTGTCAGATTTTTCGGTTTTGTACCCCATGGCAAAAAGCCGATACTATATATGTAGAGTTGAGTGATTTTGTAAAGGGAGCGGTTGCCATGGAGATTATGTTCGTTACGCGGGAGCCGCTTGCCTGCGCGCTGATTGCATCGCGTCTTGCGGATGACACGCTGCGCTGCACGATAAAGGACAATGTGCTTGAGTTTTATTTGGGTCTGCAAGGCGAAAAGCTGACCTGCGATTTGCTCGCGCTTGATTTCTGCCAGTTCCAGCACCTGCTCGGCACGATGCGCGAGACGCTGCGCCAGCTGAAGCGGTCGATTCCGTTCGTGTTCTACAATGACCCGTATCCCGACGGGTCGAACCGTGTGGTCTACTGGATGCACCAGAACGAGACGCTGTATGAGGAGCAGGAATTCCACCGGCTTGCGCCCGTGTTCACCCGGCTGAACGGCATTATCGAGGACGCGGCGGTGCGCAGCCACATTTCGCTGCTGTGCCCGCCGCTGCCGCTTGCGTCTACCGGGCAGGACGATACGGACGCGCTTGACTTGGAGCAGTTCCGTGCGCGCGGAAAAATTCCTCCCGCGCTGTTCAGCCTGTTCGAGTATTTTTACGCGCGAATCAGCAAGGAGATTTCGCTCAAAGAGCTTTCCCGGCAGATTTTCGGGCGGGGCGGGTACGACGGCATGAAGCGCAACTGCGTCTATTCGTATGTCTCTCGGCTCAAGAAATATATCAAGGCCGACCCGCTGGTGCATTTTGACATTATCCGCACGTCGCTGGAGCGGTACAAAATGATCCAGGGGAGACAGCCGCTGTAACAATCGGGCGGATTGGCTGTTCTCCTAATGAAAGAGGTTTTTCCGATGAAGAGATTGCTGTCATTGTGTCTGCTGTTGTCTGCTGTCCTGCTGCTGTGCGTCGGCTGTCAGTCCGCGCCGGTCGTTTTGGAGGAGCATTCCCCCGTCATCGTGCTTGCCGTGACAGGCAATCAGTCGTTGCCGTGGAAAGAGCAGGAGAATCAGGGCGATGACGATTCCGACGAGGCGGAGGGCGAGGGTGTCCTGACCAATTTGGTGAACAAAGTGCTCAAGGGCAATGACGTGGAATATCTTGCCGGGTACGACCGCCTTGACTATGCGATGGGCAGTTTCCATGCGCTTTTGGCGGAGAACGCCGGCGTGGAAGTGGTGGACGAGGCCGATTTGTTCGCCGCCAAGTCTTACGCCACGATGCGTGAGAATATCCTCAATTTTATGGAGGCGAAAATCTCCGCGACCAAATACAAGCTGATGCTGAGCATCGGATCGAAGCGCGCGCGCATGATTATGGAAGAGACCGGCGCAAAAAGCATGATTCTGGCGGATTTCGTCTTTCAGAAGACGAATATTCGGGGCAACCGGTGGACGGGCGAGGTCGCGGCGTTGGTCACGATGAAAATCATCTACCTTGACGAGCGCGGCAAAGAAATCGTCAATAAGACCTATACGGCGACTTCCTTGGAGCGGCTGCCGATTACGCGCCGGAAATACGACAAGGACGCGCTGGTCGATTTGTACCCGGCGACGATTGACGCGGTAATCAATCAGTTTATCGTCGATAATTTGTAAATGCCGCAGCCGCATCTGTTCAGCCTGATTGACAAGGCGATATATGATTACGCGATGCTTCCGCGTGGTTGCAAAATCCTTGTGGGCGCGAGCGGCGGCAAAGATTCCACGCTGTTGGTCGAGTATCTCGCCAATCGTCTGCGCCGCTTCCCATCTCCCGATCGGCGCGAATTTTCGTTCAGCGCCATTTATTTTCAGACCGATTTCGCGCCGCCGTTCAATGCGGAACTGAAACGGGTGTTTGCGGGGTGGGGGGTCGATGTCATTGAGCGGCGGGTGGACGTGCTCGGCCGGCTTAAGCCGGGCAGGCGCATGAACTGCTACTGGTGCTCCACGCAGCGGCGCACGGAGCTGATCCGCTACGCCGTGGCGCACGGGTACGACGCTATCGCGCTCGGTCATCACCTGGACGATATTTTGGAAACGCTCCTGATGAATATGCTGGGCGCGGGAACATTGAGCGCGATGCCGCCCGTGCTGCGCTACCGCAAATATCCCCTGCGGGTTATCCGGCCGCTGTGCTATGCCCCGGTCCGGCAGATTGCCCTGCATGCCGGGCAGTCCGGATGGCAGAGCATGACCTGCACGTGCGATTATCAGGACAATTCCGGCAGAAAGGAAATGCGCCGTCGCCTTGACGCGCTGACTGCCGGGGACGAGCGCGCGAAAATCCGGCTGTTCACCGCGCTGAAGCATATCAATGCGGAATACCTGCCGTGAGGCGGCGGAAAATCGCCCTAAAAATCAGCGGATTGTCGTGCCGTGCGCGTCCGCACCTTTCTTGACGCGACGGTCATTTTTTAGTACAATGGTTTTCATATCACAGAGTGTTTTTTTTTGTGTTTGGAGTGATAACATGGGTGCTATAGGCGTTATTCTGTTGGTTGTGTTTGTCATCGTCTGCGTTCTTGCGGTGCTTTTGGTGCTGGTGCAGGATCAGGACAACAGCGGCATGGGCGGTTTGCTCGGCGGCGGGAATTCTGCCGCGTTCGGCTCGCATTCTGCGTCCGTGCTGACCAAGACGACGGCGGTGCTGGTCGTGCTGTTTTTTGCCGCCACGTTCTTTATTGCGTTGCTGAATAAAAAGCACGATTCCGGCGCGGATTTGGCGGCCGCCGCCGCGCAGGTACAGACGACGGAAGGCGAGGCGACCGTTGATGAGGGCGCGGAGACTGCGGGCGCGGGCGAATGGTGGAAAGACGCTTCCGGCGCAACGGCGGACGAACTGTCCGGGGCGGCGGAAACTGCCGAAAACTGACGGAATCGGGTGCATAGTATGGCAGGACAAGAAGCCGACATCATCAGCCATCTGCTTGATGTTGAAGGCAATGCGACGGCAATTCTGACGCAGGCCAGCGAGGATGCGGAAAAACGGATTGCGGCGGCTCGCGCACAGGCTGATCAGCGTTTCAAGACAGAGTACGACGAGCTTATCGCGCGGCTGGAAAAACAGTATGCCGAGCGGACGGCGGCGGCTACTGACAGTTATACGCTGGCGGTGAGCGCGTACAAAGAAAAAATCAGCGCGGCCGTAAAAGACGTTCCGGCGTTTAACGCGCTGTTGGACGCATTGCTGTTCAAGCAGTGAGGCGGTGTTGTGGATCGGTCGGCGGCTCGTGCGTATGTTTACGCAAAGGCAAGCGGAATGCTTGCAAAATCCTACATCGGTTCTCGTGCGTCCCGGTTGTTTGCGGCAAAATCGTTGCGCGAACTGTACGGGCTTCTGTTTGATGACGAAGTGCCTGCTGTCCCCGAAATGATGCTGGCAAAGACGATAGAGAAAAAAGCGCAGAGGCGGTTCGTCGCGCAGTTTACGGGCCTGCTCAGAAATTATACGGTGCCGGATGCCGTGCTTGTCGCATTGCTGCGGTTTTACGATTACGACAACCTGAAAGAGATTGCCGCCGCCTTGTGCTACAAGGAATCGTCCATGCCCGACATTGTGGACATCGGCGAATATTCGATGCTTTCGTATCGTCGCTGGCCGGATCTGGCGGGGATTACGGCAGGGTCGCCCGTTTCTTGGTATCATACCGTGCCGCGCAGTGACGAGCAGCAGGTGGTCGATCAGAAACTCGACCTGCATTATACACAGTCGCTGTGGCAGGCGGCAAAAAAACTGCCTTTGGGCGAGCGCGCGGCGGTGCTCGACTTGATCCGTCGCGAAATTGTTTACCGCAACGTGATGTGGGTGCTGCGGCTCAAAGTGTACTATCGGTATGATGCCAATGCCATCGTGCCGATGCTTGCCTACGAGCATGACGGCGCGGGAAAAAATGATGCGTTTGCGGGCGATGCGCTTGCCGTCGTGTATGCGGAGCCTGATGTGTGGGACGCATGGCGCGACTGGAAATATGCGGATTTTTTGAATCCGCACGAAGACGGCGTGGTGTGGGAAATCGACCCCGCCTGGGTGGAGCGCATGATGGATCGCGACTTGCAGCGTCGGTATGCGCGTGCGTTTCATCAGCAGCCTGATTCGGCGTTGGTGCTGTTCGCTTGGTTTAAGATAAAGCAGAACGAACTGCATTATATTCGCTCGGTGACCGAGGGGCTTCGGCTCAATGTGGAGACCGAGCATGTCATGGCGGCGGCAGGCGTAGCCGGGGCATCTGGACAGTAAGGACGGCAGGATATGGCAAAGACAATTCCCATGCGGCTCGTGGAGCTGATGGTACTCAAAGATGACATCAACACGGTGGTTGCGTTCCTTGCGAAAAAGGGCAACTTCCAGTTTCAGAATCATGCGCCGGCGGCTGATGTGGCGAAAAAATCGCGTGACGAAAAAGAAAGCAAGAATCCCGACGGCGACACGTACAACGACCTGCAAAAAGCGCGCCTGTTTTTGGGAAGCGCGCCGTTTTCTGCCGAGCAGCTGGCGGACGCGACGTTCCCGGACGATGACGACCGCGCGCGCGCGAAAAAACTGATTGCCGATACCGAAGCCCTGCATGAGCGCGAATTGCGGCAGAGCGAAGAGGTGAAGCGCGTCAAAGATGCCTGTGTCGAGGCGCGCGCGTTCGCGAATCTCAAAGTGCCGTATGCGGAGCTGGATCATCTTTCGTTCCTGTCCCTGCGTATCGGGCGGATTGACCCGAACGCGCTGGACGGACTCAAGGCGGAGCTGGACGGTCATGCGGTTGTCGTCGCGCTCGGTGAGGACAAATCGCGCGTGCTCGTCGCGTCTTCCAAAAAAGCGCACCTTGCCTTGGACGGCGAGCTGAAAAAATTCGGCTTTGTGAGCATGGAGATCCCGAAGGATTTTAAGGGCGTTCCCGACGACGTGCTCGTGTCGCTTGAGCATGAGCAGCAGCAGCTGGAAGCCGGGCTTGCCTCAATTGAGGAAGAAAAGCATAATTTTGCGGTGACGCACGAGGATATCCTCAAAAAACTGTCCGCGCAGTTTTCAATCGGCGCACAGATTCAGGCGGTGCGCAACAGCCTTGAGTCCACGTCGCTCGTCTACCGCATTACCGGCTGGATTCCCGAAGGCGACAGCCATCAGATGATGAACGATTTGGACAAGCTGACCGAGGGGCGGATTGCCATCCGCGTGTATCAGCCCAAGGAAGTGCCGTCCGTCGTCCGTGGCGAAGAGAAAGTGCCCGTCAAGTTGACGCACGGAAAACTGGTCGGCGCGTTTGAGCGCATGATTTTCAGCTATGGCTCTCCGCTGTACGGCAACATCGACCCCACGCCGTTCGTGGCGTTGTTTTTTACGCTGCTGTTCGGCATTATGTTCGGCGACGCGGGGCAGGGGCTGGTGTTTTTTGTGGCAGGACTGCTGATGGCGTTCAACGTGGTGCGCGTGGACGGCTGGAACAAATTCGCGCCGATTTTTATGGCTATCGGCTGTTCGAGCATGATTATGGGCGTGCTGACGGGCGAATTCTTTGCGACCGAAAAACTGCTTGAGCCGTTCGCGCTGTGGGTGACCGGTCTGTTCGGCGAGCCGCGCGCGCGGATTTTGGATTTCAGCCCGGTCGGTCCGCAGTATATTACGATGATTTTCGGCATTTTCGGCGTGACGATTGGCATCGGCTTTATCATCAATACGGTGGGGCTGATTATCAATATCATCAACCGCATGGCGCACCGGCATTTCGGCAAGGCGCTGTTCGGGAAGACGGGGCTTGCGGGCGCGTGTTTTTTCTGGTACGTAGTCGTGTTTGCCATCAGGATCGCGGCGTTCGGTCATCATCCTGCCGTGTACGACTGGGTGGTTATCGGCCTGCTCGTGTTTTTTGCCGCGTTTGGCGAGCCGTTTGAGCGGCTGGTTGACGGTGAGCGTCCCGTGCTGGAAAACGGCGTGGGCGCAATGGTTATTGGCGGCGTGGTGGAAATCATCGAGCTGGTCTCTACATATTTGTCAAGTTCGATCAGTTTTGTGCGCGTGGGGGCGTTCGCGCTGGCACACGCCGTGCTCGGATTCATCATTTATATGATGGTGGAGATGGTCGGCGGCATCGGCAGCGTCGTGATTCTGGTTGTCGGGAACGCTATCGTCATCGTCCTGGAGGGCATGATCGTCGCCATTCAGGTCGTCCGTCTGCAATATTACGAGTTCTTCTCGAAATTCTTTAATGAAACTGGACGCGAATTTAAACCGTTCGTGTTTGAGTATACAACGTAAGTGAGGTAACACTATGAATAAGAAAGGGTTTGTTGTCGCTGCGGCAGTGCTTTTGCTGAGCGTTGCGGGGGCGTTTGCGCAGGAAGCGGCTGTTCCGCTGGAAACACCGGCTGCGGCGGAAACGGTCATGACGGATGCGGTACCGGCGGCTGAGGTTGCCGAGGCGGCTGGCACGGAAAGCATCAAGTATATCGCCGCGGCAATTGCGGTGGGTCTGGCGTGTATCGCCGGCGGCATGGCGGTCGGCAAGATTGGTTCTGCGGCTATGGGCGCGATGAGCGAGAACGCGGAACTGAGCGGAAAAGCCTTGCCGTTCGTCGGTCTGGCAGAAGGTATCTGTCTGTGGGGCTTTTTGGTCGCGCTGCTGATTGTCATTCTGTAAGACGGTACGGCTTTGGAATATTTTGTCATTGGCGAACGGGAGCTAATCCTCGGCTTTAAGCTGGTCGGCGTGGACGGTACGGTCGCGCTCAATCGCGACGAGGCGCTGGAAGCGTTCAACCGCGTGACCGGGCAGGGCGGGGCGATGTCGCTTCCTTCGCCGGAACGACCCAAAGTGTTGATTTTGACGGAGGAAGTCTCCGCGCTGCTGGAGGACGAGGTAATCGCGTGGCAGAAAGGGGCTGACTATCCGCTGATTGTGGAGATACCCGGTCTTGGCGGGCACATGAAAGGGAAAAAATCCTTGACGGAGGCAATCCGCGAAGCCATTGGCATTCAGGTTTAGATATGGAAGAATTACGCTCAACTGAAATACTGGACAAAGAGATTGAGGCGGATGCCCGCAACAAGGCGGCGCGCATTTTGTCCGACGCGGACGCGGAGTGCCAGAAACTGCTTGACGCAGTGGCGGATCGCATAAAAGAGACGACCGCGCAGAAAACCGCCTATTACGACGCAAAAATCGCGGCGTTCAAGAAAAATCGTGATGCCGCGCTTCCGCTGGAACAGGAACGCTACCGGGTTTCGTTCTATGTAAAATCCGTCGCGGACGCTTACAACGATTATTTTGCGAAATTGGGCGACGGAAAAATCCTTTCTTTGATTGAGACGTTGCTCGTGCGCTCAAAGGATGCGCTTGCGGGCAGGAAAGTCCGCGCGCGCGTGTTCGGCTTTGCGCTGGACGACGCGAAAAAACTGGTGGAAAAATACTGCGGCGCAAAGAACGTGCTTTCATGCGCCGAAACGACATTCGAGCTGTCGGGTATTGAGGCGGTGCCGCTCAACAACGTGCACAAAGGCATCATCCTTGAAAGCGAAGATAACGCGGTCCGCTGCCGCCTGACGACTGATCAGCTGGTGGGCGAACTGACGGACAGATACAGCGCCGAACTTGCGACGACATTGTTTGGCGGGAGGTTGCCCCAATGATTAGCGGTAAGATAACCCGCATTTCCGGACCGATTGTCTATGCCGAAGGCTTGGAGGGATGCGGTCTGTACGATGTCGTTGATGTCGGCGACAAAAAACTGATCGGCGAGATTATCCGGCAGGACAAGGGCAAGGCGACCATTCAGGTCTATGAGGACGACACGGGCATGAAAATCGGCGAGGAAGTGACCTCGTTTGAGCGTCCGCTTTCGTTGCGGCTCGGTCCGGGGCTTGTCGGCACGATTTATGACGGCATTCAGCGTCCGTTGGAAGCCATGTTCGCCGACAGCGGCGCGTTCCTTGCACCCGGCGTACGCACCGAGCCGCTGGACGTGCAGAAACGCTGGCATTTTGAGGTCGTGGACGGCATTGCGCAGGGTAGCGCGATTGCGCCGGGCTTGGTGCTCGGCTTCGTGCAGGAGACATCTTCTATCCGCCATGCCATTATGGTTCCGCCGATGATTCGCGGGCGGACGCTCAAGACTTTTTCCGGCGCGGGCGACTATACGGTCGATGACGTTATCGCGACGACGGAATTTGACGAGGAAATCCGGCTGAGCCATTACTGGCCGCTCCGCCGTCCGCGTCCGTACCGTCAGAAACTGGCGGTGAGCCAGCCGCTGATTACGGGACAGCGCGTCATTGACGTGTTCTTTCCGCTTTCAAAAGGCGGCACGGCGGCGATTCCGGGCGGATTTGGGACGGGAAAGACGATGACGCAGCATGCGGTCGCAAAATGGTGCGACGCGGACTTGATTGTCTACATCGGGTGCGGCGAGCGCGGGAACGAGATGACTGACGTGCTGACCGAATTCCCCACGCTGATTGACCCGCGCACGGGTCGCTCGCTCATGGAGCGCACGATTCTGATTGCGAACACGTCGAACATGCCGGTCGCGGCGCGCGAGGTGTCGCTGTATTCGGGCATCACGCTTGCCGAATATTACCGGGACATGGGCATGCACGTGGCGATTATGGCGGATTCCACGTCGCGGTGGGCGGAGGCGTTGCGCGAGCTGAGCGGGCGCATGGAAGAGATGCCCGCCGAAGAGGGCTTTCCCGCCTATCTGCCCACGCGGCTTGCCGAATTCTACGAGCGGGCCGGGCGCGTGGATTCGCTGTGCGGCAAAGAAGGCTCTGTGTCGGTCATTGGCGCGGTTTCGCCGCCGGGCGGTGACTTTTCCGAGCCGGTCACGCAGCACACGAAGCGGTTTATCCGCTGTTTCTGGGCGCTGGATCGGGAGCTGGCGAACGCGCGCCATTATCCTGCTATCGGGTGGATCGAGAGCTATTCCGAATATGCCGACGAAATCCGCGAGTGGTGGGACAAACTCGATCCGAAATGGGCAGAAATCCGCCTTGCCGCGCTGGATTTGCTCAAGAAAGAGCAGCGGTTGCAGCAGATCGTGCGGCTGATTGGGCCGGACGCGCTTCCCGACGGCGAGCGTCTGGTGCTGACGGTCGCCGACATGATTAAGAACGGATTTTTGCAGCAGAGCGCGTTCGACGCGGTGGACGTGTATTCCCTGCCCGAAAAGCAGATACAGATTTTGGTGCTGATGATGGCGTTCTATCACCGCGCGCTTGCGGTCATCAAGCAGGGCGCGCCGCTGGCAAAAGTGACCGCGCTTCCCGTGCGCGAGGAAATCGTGCGCATCAAATCGACCGTGCCGAACGACAAGCTGGAAATGGTCAACGAGATAGAGGGGCATCTGGACGCGCAAATGGGCGAGCTGGAGCGGATGTACCGCAAGGTGGCAGCACTATGAGAGGAATAGAATATCGCGGGCTGACGTCGGTTGACGGACCGATTGTCGTTGTCCGGCGTTCTGAGCAGGTCTTTTTCAACGAGACGGTGTACGTCCGCGACAAGAACGGGCAGAAACGCACGGGGCGCGTCATCGACCTGAACGAGAACGCCGCGGTCGTCCAGATTTTCGGCACGACGACGGGGCTGGATCTGAACGATACGAGCGTGGAATTCTTGGATCGGCGGCTGGAGCTGCGCGTGGGCGAGGGACTGCTCGGCCGTATTTTCAACGGGCTGGGCGAGCCGATAGACGGGCTTGCGCCGATCGTGTCGAGCGAGAACGTTGACGTGAACGGTATGCCGATAAATCCCTACGCGCGCGTGTACCCGCGTGACTTCATTCAGACGGGCATTTCGAGCATTGACGGCATGAACACGCTGATCCGCGGGCAGAAACTGCCGATTTTCAGCGGGAACGGGCTGCCGCACAACCGCCTTGCCGCGCAGATTATCCGGCAGGCAAAAATCCTGAACAGCGACGAGCAGTTCGTGATGGTCTTTGCGGGCATGGGCATCAAATATGATCAGGCGCAGTTCTTCATCAATTCGTTTGAGGAGAGCGGCGTTTTGAGCAAGGTCGTCATGTTCCAGTCGCTTGCGGACGCGCCGTCAATCGAGCGTATCATCACGCCGCGCTGTGCGCTGACCGCAGCAGAATACCTTGCGTTCAAGAAAAATATGCACGTCCTCGTCGTGATGACCGACATGACCAATTACTGCGAGGCGTTGCGCGAGATTTCGACGACGCGCGGCGAGGTGCCGGGGCGCAAGGGCTATCCGGGCTACCTGTACTCGGACTTGGCGGAGCTGTACGAGCGTGCGGGAAAAATCAAGGGTTCGACCGGCTCAATCACGCAGATTCCGATCTTGACCATGCCGAACGACGACATTTCGCACCCGATTCCCGACTTGACGGGCTATATCACCGAGGGGCAGATCGTCCTTGACCGCGAGCTGAGCCAGAAAGGCGTGTATCCGCCGGTGTCGGGGCTGCCCTCGCTGAGCCGCCTGATGAAAGACGGCATCGGCGACGGCATGACGCGCGAGGATCATGCCGCCGTCTCCAGCCAGCTGTTCGCGGCGTACTCAAAGGTGAAGAACATCCGCAACCTTGCCGCCATCATCGGCGCGGAGGAGCTGGGCGCGGAAGACAAAATGTACCTCAAATTCGGCGACGTGCTGGAGGGCGAATTCTTCACGCAGGACGAGCGCGAGGACCGTTCGATCGCGCAGACGCTCGACCTGGGCTGGAAGCTGCTCAAAATGCTGCCCAAGTCCGACCTGACGCGCATCAAGCCGGAGCTGATTGAGAAATACCTGCCGAAGGACTGGCCGTGGCAAAACTGAACATCGCGCCGACAAAATCAAACCTTCTCGCCATAAAGGAACAGCTTTCGGTCGCGACGGACGGCTACGACCTGCTGGAGCAGAAGCGCGAAATCCTGGTAATGGAGCTGATGCGCCTAGTGGAGCAGGTGACGCTGCTTGAGCGCGACATCGACAAGGCAATCGGCGCGGCGTATCCGGCGCTGCGGAATATGCTGATGACGGTGGGCGGCGACCGCACGGAGCGCATTGCCCATGCCGTCAAGTACGATTTTACGATCCGCGAAAAGCCGGTAGTTGCGGGCGGCATGACGTTCTCCTCGATTGACGTGGAGCTGCCCAAGCAGCAGCTGTTCTATTCGTTTTTGGGGACGTTCGCCGACACGGACCGCGTGACGGTCAGTTTTTTCCGCCTGCTGAATCTGCTGACGCAGATGGCTTCCGTCCGCACGATCGTATGGCGGCTTGCGAACGAGGTCAAGAAAACACAGCGGCGCGTGAACGCGCTGGACAAGATGATTATCCCGCAGGACAAAGAGACAAAGGCGTACATCGAAAGCGTCCTTGAGGAGCGCGACCGCGAGAACGTGTTCGTGCTCAAGTCGCTCAAAAACCGGAAAGCAAGCGAGGTTGTCCCGTGATACAGCCGCTCCTGAAAAGGCTGCTTGTCGCCGTCAATGGAACGGAGCATTCGGTGCAGGCGGCGATGTACGCGATCATGCTCGCCAAGCAGCAGCACTGCGCGATCAAGGCGGTGTATGTGGTGGACACGGCGACTATCCGTGCGCTGACGCTGACCAAGATTTTCGTGCGCGAGGAAGGCTCGGAATACGCGGAGAACATCGAGGTCAACGGCAGGCGGCATCTTGCCCATGTGGCGGAACTGGGAAAGTCAAAGGGCGTGACGGTCGAGACGGAATTGCGCCGGGGCGCGGTGTTCTCCGAAATCATCATGGCGGCGGACGATTACAAGGCTGACCTGATTGTCGCGGGCGGACGGGATGCCCGGACGGCGTTTTCTCACGGCACGGACGACCTCATCGACAACGTGCGCTGCAACGTGCTGTTCGTCCACGACCCGCACGTGGAAAAACTGTTCAAGCTGCTGTAGCATGTTTCGTCCGCTGACTGAATTTTGACGAACGCGGCGAGCCGAAAACGTCCGCTGAGCGAATTTTGACGAACGCGGCGAGCCGAAAACGTCCGCTGACCGAATTTTGGCGAATACGGCAAGCCGAATTTGCCCGCTGAGCGAAAAGCGGGAAACGCGAAACCGTATTGAGGAAGTCCGCGCCGCGTGGTAAAATACCGGCGATGGCAGCGCAGAAGAGGCGGACGACCAGAACCGCCGCAAAAAAATCGACAAAAACAACCGAGAAACGCAAGGCGAAAAAGCCGAAGGTCAGGCTTTCGGCGCGGAAAGTGTACGTGCTTTCCGGCGTAATCGTCTGCCTGTGCGCGGCGAGCCTTGCGCTGAGCGCGGCACTGTCCGCCCGCGCGGACCGGCAGTCGCAACCGGCTCAGGTGGCACGGACAGCCCCGGCAGAAGCGGTCGCGCGGCAGCCCGCCCCGCAGCCAAAGACAGACTCCGCGCGGACAGCAACGCCCCCGGCACGGCAGACTCCACCCAAACAAAGCCCGCAGACGGCGCAGACGACACCGCAGGACACGTCGCCGTCACGGACTGTGGCGGACGAGCCGCGCCCGTCCCCGCCCGCCGTGCGCGAGCAGCCCGCACCCGCGCGCCCGCATACGGAGACGGTCGCCCCGGTCAGGCAGCCCGATCCGTCGCGGACGGACAAATCGCACACGTCTCCCGCATCGTCCGCCCCAACGCCGCAGCCGGTGTCCGCGCAAAAATCCGTGGAGAAGCCGGCCTTTGCCGTTCCCCCGGCGCGGAACGGGGCGACGCTCGTGCTCGTGTTTGACGACGCGGGGCGTTTGGCGGAGAACGTGCGCCGGTATACCGCCCTGCCGTTCCCGTTGACGATTGCCGTGCTGCCGCGCCTGCCGCAGTCACGCGCGTGTGCGGATGTTGCCCGGTCGGCGGGAAAGGAAGTGATTCTGCACCAGCCCATGCAGGCGATGAACCCGCGGCTTGACCCCGGCGAGGGTGCGATCCGCGCGGCAATGAGCGGCGCGGAGATTGCCGCCGTCATACAGGAAAACCTTGCCGAGCTCGGTCCGGGCATTGTGGGCATGAACAACCACGAAGGCTCGCTCATTACGGCGGACATCGTGCGTATCGGCATGGTGCTGGACGTGTGCCGGGAGCGGGGCATCTATTTCCTTGACTCGCGCACGACCGCCGAGACGAAAGCACCGCAGGCCGCATTGGAGCGCGATATGCCGATTTTTGAGAAAGCCGGCCCGTACATCGACAACGAAATCGACCGGGACAAGATGCTCGCGCGGCTGTACGAGACGTTTGCATACGCCAACGAGCACGGCCGCGCGGTCGTCATCGGTCACGTGGACAAAAGCGTGGACATCCTGCCCGCGCTGCTGGCGGAACTGTACCCGCACCTTGCCGCGCAGGGCTACCGTTTTGCCACGCCGTCTATGCTGTGAGCGCGTGAGCGACAGGAGGGGGTATTCGCAACGAGTACGAATGTGCGAAGTTTCGGGCGAAGGCTTTTCCCCTTTACTTTACCCCGCATTTTAATTAAAATGAGGGCAATTGCATTCTTTATGGAGGAATCTGATGATTAAGACCGTGAAAGACGTGGACTTGAAGGGCAAGCGCATTATCATGCGCGTGGATTTTAACGTGCCGATGAAGGACGGCGTGGTGCAGGACGACACGCGCATCACGGCGGCGCTTCCGACGATTCAGTATATTTTGGCGCAGAAGCCGCGCAGCCTTGTCCTGATGAGCCATCTGGGCGACCCGAACAAGGACGTGAAGAAAGCGCAGGAAAAGGCGGAGAAAGCGGGCAAGACGTGGACGGATGCCGACAAGGAGGCGTTCATCAACGGGAAGAACCGCATGAAGCCCGTGGTGGAGTATTTCGCGCAGAAGCTGGGTACGCCGGTCACGTTCCTGAGCGACGCGCTCGGGCAGAAAGCGGCGATTGACGCGCTGCCGGACGGCGCGGTCGCCATGCTTGAGAACGTGCGCTTCCACAAAGAGGAGACGAGCAAGGACGATGCGGCGCGCGAGGCGATGGCAAAGGAGCTGGCGACCTACGGCGACGTGTTCGTGAACGACGCGTTCGGCACGGCGCACCGCGACCAGGCTTCTACGGCGACGATCGCAAAGTTCATGCAGTCCGAGCCGGTGGGCGGCTTCTTAATGGAAAAAGAAGTGAAGTACATCGAGCCGATGGTGACCAATCCGCCCAAGCCGCAGGTGGCGATTATCGGCGGGGCGAAGGTCTCCTCAAAGATTGCCGTGCTGGAGAGCCTGCTCAAGAACGCGAGTGCGCTCGTCATTGGCGGCGGCATGGCGTATACGTTCCTCAAGGCGCAGGGACACGGCGTGGGAAAATCGCTGGTCGAGGACGATTTTATCGACACGGCAAAGAAACTGCTCGCGGACGCGCAGGCAAAGGGCGTGCAGATTCTGCTGCCGGTTGACCATGTGTGCGCGGCGGAATTCAGCGCGGACGCGCAGCCGGTCGCCGTTGACGGCATCGATATTCCCGACGACCTGATGGCGATGGACGTGGGACCCAAGACGATTGACGAGTACAAGAAAGTCATCTCTTCCGCAAAGTCCATCGTGTGGAACGGTCCGGTGGGCGTGTTCGAGTTCGACGCGTTCGCAAAGGGCACGGAGACGGTGGCGAAGCTGGTCGCCGAGGCGACGGGCAACGGCGCGATGACGGTCGTGGGCGGCGGCGATTCCGTGGCGGCGGTGAACAAATTTAAGCTGGCGGACAAGATGAGCCACGTCTCCACGGGCGGCGGCGCGTCGCTTGAATTCCTGGAAGGCAAGACGCTCCCCGGCATTGCCATTCTGGCGACGAAATAACTGAACGCCGCCCGTGCGGGCGGCTGATTTCTGCAAGACAAGGCGGTTTATATGGCACGGACAACATACATTGCCGGAAACTGGAAGATGAACACGAACAAGGCGGACGCGCTCGCGCTCGCCAAGTCGTTGGTTGAGCGGCTGAAAGGCAAAGGCGGAAAGTACATGATTGGCGTTCCGTTCGTGTACCTTGACGCGGTGGGCGCGGTCGTAAAAGGGTCGAATATCCTGCTCGGCGCGCAGGACGTTGCGGCAACGGCGAACGGTGCGCACACGGGCGAAGTCTCCACGGCAATGCTCAAGGACGTGGGCGTGACGAGCGTGATTCTGGGGCATTCCGAACGCCGCCACGAGATCGGCGAGAGCGACGAGCTGATCAATAAAAAGGTGCGCCGCGCGCTGGCGGACGGGCTTGAGGTGGTGCTGTGTATCGGCGAGCTGCTTGCCGAGCGCGAGGCGGGCGAGGCGGAGCAGGTCTGCGCGTTCCAGCTTTCTGCGGGACTTGCGGGCGTGACCGAGGCGCAGCTCAAGCACGTGACGATCGCGTATGAGCCGGTCTGGGCAATCGGCACGGGAAAGACGGCGACCCCGGCGGACGCGCAGGCAATCCACCGCTTCTGCCGCGACCACATCGCCAAGCTGTACAGCCGGCAGGCGGCGGACGACATCATCATTCAGTACGGCGGGTCGATGAAGCCGGAGAACGCAAAGGAACTGCTCGCGCAGGAGGACATCGACGGCGGCCTGATCGGCGGTGCGTCGCTCAAGGCGGACAGTTTCGCGGCAATCTGCGAGGCGTAACTGGCCGGCATGAATCATTCCCGCGTTCGGCGCGGGAATATTTTTTTGAGGTGCGTATGAAAAAACTGCTTGCCGCCTTGGCGGGGCTTTTTGTGGCGGCGTTCTGTGCCGCAAAGGACAAAAACGGCGACGGCGTGCTGCGGGTGGCGACGCTCAACGGCCCGTCGTCCGTTCCCGTGGCGTATCTGTACGATCATGCGCCGGACTTGCCCGGCACGGCAGCCCGCTTTGAGGTGCTTGCGAACGCGACGGCCGTGCTGCCCAAGTTGATAACGGGCGAGGTGTCCGTGAGTGTGCTTCCGCCGAACGCCGCCGCAAAGGTGTACACCGCAAACAACGGGGCGGTCGTCGCGCTCGGCGTGTGCGGGAACGGCAATTTGTTCCTGCTCACGGCGGACACGTCGGTGCGGACGCTCGCGGATCTGCGCGGCAAGACGGTGGCATGCGCGGGGCAGGGCGCGACCCCGGAATACGTGTTCCGCTTTGTGCTGCGCGCGGCGGGGATCGGCGCGGACGAGGTGCGCCTTGATTTTTCTCTGGCGAACGCGGACATTGCCGCCGCGC